>CAYVLL010000171.1:1620-4656 GCA_964452235.1 uncultured Woeseiaceae bacterium | reverse complement strand
CAAAATCCAGGAACCCGACCTGGTATCCGCCCGATTCAGTGCGCCGGGAACACGAGGCCGATGGCCGTACGCTGCCGCGCGCCGTCCCTCCGGGCCCGAACAATCCGCTGGGCGCTTTCGCCATGCGCCTGAATCTGCCTGCTTACCTGATTCACGGCACTAACCGTCCGGCCGGCGTCGGCATGCGCGTCACGCACGGCTGCATCCGCATGTTTCCGGAAGACATCGAATTCCTGTTCGAGCATGTGCCTGTCGAGACGCAGGTGATGATCATCAACGAACCGATCAAGATGGGTTGGGATGGCGAAGAACTGGTGCTGGAAGTACACCGCACACTGGATGCTGCGCCGGTCGCAGCGGAAGAGGCCGGTGACGGGGTGATTGTCGACGTGCCAGCCATCGACAGCGAATCGCCAGCGGCAAGCGAGCGGCAGGTCGAGCCGCCGATCCGCGAGCGCTTGACCGCGTTGACAGTCCAGTTCGTGGCCGCCACCAGCAGCCGCGCCGGTGAACTCGACTGGGATTTCGCTGAGACATTGCTCGAACGCGCCGACGGGATTCCCGCCGGCGTGGGACGCTCCATAAAAAACGCCGCGACCAGCGCGGCGTCCGAATAAATCGTCGTAGTCTTCGCTACTTACTTGGACATAGACTGCTGGAACATGCGCTCCAGGCGGTCACGGTTGGCATCGCAGCAAGACTGGGCTTCACGGGCGGCCGAAAGCGCCTGATCAGCGGTGCTTTGTGCACTTCTTGCAGCCTGCGTCGCACTGTCCACTGCTGCACGGGCAGCTTCAGCAGCGGATTGGGCTGCTGCCGCATCTCTTGCTGCACCGTCCGCGGTGGCCTGTGCTCTTTCAATAGCTTCCTGGCCGGCACAACCTGAAGCCACGCCGAGAACGAGCACAAGTGCGCTCACTTTCAGTACATTCTTGATCATCATCCAAATTTCCTCTGTTGGAATAAAACTGCACGCGCATTATTTCCTAAACTGGGTTTAGCTTCAATGATCTGCGTGTTTTATTCGGTATGTCTGATATCCGCGACAGCGATCACGCCGCTGTTCGGAGGCTCAGCCGTTGTTGAGATGCAGTTCTGAAGAAGCGAACATTGCGAACATTGATAGTGCCGCCGGATCAGAATGGCGCGCCATCATAGCAGGTTGTATCAGCCGGCACATGCCTTCACTGGACACGGATGCCGGTCGCGGGGTTGCCACCATGCGCTCACCGATAAAGGCATTGACGGGTCCTCCGGGCTGTATATAATCACAGATACTGTTTATTTGTACAGGATACGGTGATGGACCAGCTGACCCCGCGACAGTCTCAAATACTTCATATGATTCAGCAATTTATTGCGGAATTTGGAATGCCGCCTACACGCGCGGAGATAGCCCGGGAACTCGGCTTCCGCTCGCCCAATGCGGCGGAAGACCATTTGCGGGCACTGCAGCGCAAGGGCGTACTGGAACTCATGCCCGGTGCTTCACGGGGCATCCAGCTCAAGGATTCACTCCGCGAGCAACTGGGTCTGCCACTGGTCGGCAGGGTTGCAGCCGGCAGCCCGATACTGGCGCAAGAGCATATCGAAACGCATTACCGCATCGATCAGGCTCTCTTTAATCCCAAGCCGCATTACCTGCTGCGCGTGGACGGCATGAGCATGAAGAATGCCGGCATCCTGCACGGTGACCTGGTGGCCGTACATCGAACGCCGGAAGTGCGTAGCCGGCAGATTGTGGTGGCGCGGGTCGATGACGAGGTCACCGTCAAGCGCTACCGACAGGATGGCTCGCTGGTATGGCTGTTGCCGGAAAACGAGGACTTTGAACCGATCTGCGTTGACCTGCACTCACAGTCCATGGTCATCGAAGGCGTGGTGGTCGGGGTTATTCGCGACGGCATGCCGCTGCATTGACGCTGTATAGACATGGATTGGCTGCCCCGGGAGCGCAGGCGGTGAATGACGCACTTGATAATTTGCTGCGCGACCGGCGGGTCTGGCGGGCCGTGAAAACCGCGGATGGCAGCACTTCCCCCGGTCTGGCCTCTGGTCTGGACACGGGTCTGGCAACCGGTTATCCGAAGCTCGATCGGCAGTTGCCGGGCGGTGGCTGGCCGCGGCAGGCCCTGACTGAAATTCTGCTGGAGCACTACGGCACCGGCGAGTTGAAGTTGTTGATGCCGGCACTGGCGCGGCTGGGGCAAGCAGCCGACGCTGTGGATGACAATCCGGCAGAGGCCGGCTGGATCGCCTGGATTGCGCCACCGTTCCAGCCTTACCCACCCGCGCTGCTGCAATGGGGTATTGATCTGTCGCGCATGTTGATTGTGCATCCCAGGCAAGGCAGTGAAACCCTGTGGGCGGCGGAACAGGCATTGTCCTCGGGAAACTGCGCGGCGGTTCTCCTGTGGCCGGAGTCGCTCGACCACACGACCAGTCGTCGCCTGCAGCTTGCGGCCGTTAAGGGGCGAAGCCGGGCATTCGCATTTCGACCACTCAAGGCCCTGTTGCAGCCGTCCGCAGCGACATTGCGACTGCGACTTTCAGCGGGCGATCAGGGCACGGACATCGGCATTCTCAAAAGCCGTGGTGGCCGGCCTGTGGTAGTGCGGGATTATGCGGAGTAGCTCGTGCCGGGACCGGACAAGTTGCCTGCCAGCGTGCAGGGAGCAGCAGCGGCCCCGACGACTCCCGCTACGGAGCCTGTCCGTGCAGTAAATGCGGGTGCACGCGCGGCTGCCGGCGCGGTGACCAGCGTGTCGCCGCGGGCAGTTCCGCAGCAACAGGCATTGGCGTTTCCCGTGCCGGCACCGGTGCAGGAACTGCCACGCCGTGCCCGAAGACCCGGTCGCTTGTGGTTGAGCGTGTACCTGCCGGCTTTGCCGCTGGATGCCCTGCAGCCACGCAAGCCCGGGGCACGCAAGCCCGGGGCACGCAAGCCCGGGGCACGCAAGCCCGAGCCCGGGGCCGCATGCGCCGTGTTCGACGAGCAACAGGGCATGCGCCGGATCGTACTGGCGAATCGCATTG
>CAYVLL010000171.1:0-1520 GCA_964452235.1 uncultured Woeseiaceae bacterium | reverse complement strand
GCAACAGGGCATGCGCCGGATCGTACTGGCGAATCGCATTGCACGACGCGAGGGTGTTATTCCCGGCTTGTCGGTGAATGCGGCGCTGGCGCTGTTGCCGAAGCTCTGTCTCTTGTCGCGTAATCCGGCCAGTGAAGAACGGGCGTTGTTGAGCCTCGCTGCCTGGGCCGAACGCTTCACCTCCGTCGTGAGTCTGGAACCACCGGATGTGCTGCTGTTGGAAATCGCCGGCAGTGTGTCGCTTTTCGGTGGCCGGGACTCCCTGCGACAGACGATCGAAGCCGGCTTGCGGGAACAGGCCTTCACGGTTTCTACGGCACTCGCACCGGTACCGCTGGCAGCCATCTGGCTGGCGAGGTCCGGATCGGGTATTTGCGTCACGGATACGGAGCGCCTGAACGGCGCCTTGAGTCCGCTGCGGCTGGACTGCCTGCAATGGCCCGCGTCTGTTTGCGAATCACTGCAGGGCATGGGCATCCACTGTATCGGCGACTGCCTGCGCCTGCCGCGCGAGGGGTTTGCCCGGCGTTTCGGTGCAGCGAGGTTACTGGAGCTCGATCGGGCGTTGGGTCGCCTGCCCGATCCCCGCGTGAGTTACCGGTCAGCGCAACGTTTTTGTCGCGACTACGAGCTGCCGGAAGAGCAGGGTGATCGCGAATTGCTGCTGCAAGCTTCTCGACTGCTGCTGCAGGAACTCGAACAGTTTTTGCTCACGCGCCAGACAGCCGTGCAACAACTGCGCTTCAGTTTTTTTCACCTGAAAGTCGCAGCGACTCATCTGACGCTTGGATGTCTGCATCCGCAACGGGCGGCCGGGCACTGGTTCGAGTTACTCGAAATGAAGTTCGAGCGCCTGGCATTGCCGGCACCGGTCATCGCCATTCGTTTGCGCGGCGGACGCGTACAGGCATTGCAGATGGCCAGCGCTAACCTGCCTTTCCAATCGTCGGGCAGAGGGCAACAAGGCACCTCGATCGCGCCCCTGCTCGAACGCCTGGCGGCGCGCATCGGCGACGGCTTCGTGCACGGCGTGACCGCCGTTGCCGAACATCGGCCGCAGTATGCCTGGAGTACCGTGCAGCCCATAAGCCAGACGATGCATCAGACGATGCGCCAGAGGGGGGGCGAGCGCATCCCGCAATGCGCCGCTGTGCCGACCCCCTGGGACGCAGCGGATGCAGCACCGCAACTCGCCGGTATGCGGCGTACCGGCAGCCTGTTGTTGCGGCGACCCTTGTGGATGCTGGCAGAGCCCCTGGCGCTGGCCTGCGAACGGAACATGCCGCACTACCAGGGACCGTTGCGACTCAAGGAAGGCCCCGAACGCATTGAAAGCGGCTGGTGGGATGACAATGGCATTGCGCGTGACTATTTCGTCGCTGTCAATGCCCACGGCGTGCATCTGTGGATATACCGCAACGTGCATGATGATGCCGACTGGTATCTGCATGGCATTTTTGGCTGACGATGCCGCAAAGTCCCGGTCCCCGTTATGCCGAGCTGCATGCGCTGAGCAATTT
>CAYVLL010000170.1:0-4685 GCA_964452235.1 uncultured Woeseiaceae bacterium | reverse complement strand
TTGGCAGCCGGCCGGGATTTCGTGATGTGCGGCTGGAGTTTCGCGTGGCGCCGGAAATCGAGATGTCGCCCATTGTCATCATCTGTGAGGAACGAATTTGAAGGTTTCGGCCGTCGTACTGCGGGATGCGGACGGGGAACGACGCATCGGTCTCGATCAGTTGCCGCTGCGCCTGGGCACGGGCAGCGACTGCCAGATCCGCCTGCCAGGACCCGGCAATGCAGCTATTGCGCTGCTCGACGAGCTCGACGGGGTGCCGTTCCTGCAGCCGATCGGCAAACCCGGCCAATTGCAATTGAACGGCCTGGCTTTGGCTACGTCGCGACGCCTCAGCAGCGGCGACGAGCTGAGCTTCTTCGGTTCGCGCATCGTCATCGGCGAGCAGGAACAGGACCTGCTGGTGCAGGTAAGGCTCGAAGACAGTGTCTACCTGACGCGCCCGCCCGAATTACCGGTTGCCGCGGGCGGCGCCGCGGACGAAACCATCGCTCCGACGGCGTTTCGACGCGCGGCCGACCTTAACACTGTCCCTGTCGCAGCAAGCAGCTACCGCTGGCAGTCCGCCGTTGCTATCGCCCTGGTCGTATTGGCGATTGTTTCCTATCTGTTGTTCAGCGCCCGTTCGATCCAGTTTGCTGTGCAGCCGGCACCTCCGGATGAATTGACGATAGCGGGCGGTTGGTTCCGGCTGCCGCTGGGTGACCGGGTATTGTTACGGCCCGGAGACTACACAGTAACTGTCGAGAAAAAGGGCTACTACCCTCTGCAGCAGAGCTTCGTTGTGGGTGACGAACCCAGCGGTTCGGTCGCGATTGCGTTGCGCCGATTGCCGGGCCAGCTGACCGTCATGACCGATCCGCCGGTAGCTGCCGTGGTGACGGTCGATGAAGCTTTGGTTGGGCCGGCGCCTCACGGGCCTCTCGAACTCGAACCCGGAAATCACTCGGTGGAAGTAAGCGCCGATCGTTTTTTGCCGTATCGGGATCGCATCAATGTTCCGGGCCTCGGGCTGCACCAGCAGCTTGTTGTGCAACTGGTGCCGCGCTGGGCAACCGTCGCGATTTCGTCCGCTCCATCCGGAGCCTCGATTTACGTCGGCCAGGACCAGGTCGGTATCACGCCGGCGAGTATCGAACTGATGGAGGGCTCACACGAGCTGAGTGTCGTCCGCGAAGGCTTCAAGGCCTGGGACGGCGTGGTCAGCGCGGCGGCTAACGAACAGAAGGTCCTGCCGACCATCGAACTGGAACCGGCAAATGCCCGCTTGCAGGTTGCGTCAATTCCGGTCGGTGCCAACGTGACGGTGAACGGCCGTTACCGGGGCCAATCGCCGATTACGCTGGCGCTGTCACCCGATATCGACTACGAAATCCGTTTGTCCAAAGCGGGCTACGGATCCGTCTCGCGACAGGTACGGCTTGCGGCGGCTGCTTCACGTGAAATCACCGTCGATATGACGGCACGAACAGGCACAGTCAACATTAGTGTGCTACCGGAGGATGCGGCGGTTTTTGTCAACGGCGAGCCACGCGGCCGCGGCTCCGCGACGCTCGAACTTGCGGCCGCCCCGCACCGTGTTGAAGTGCGCAAGGAGGGCTTTCAGACTTTCAGCCGCGACATTACGCCACGACCCGGCTATCCGCAGGCAATCGATGTGCGCCTGCTGTCCGATGAAGAAGTCAGGCGGCGCAGCGTTGCGGCGACGATGACCACCGTGCAAGGCCAGGTATTGCGACGTGTGGAGGCCGGCGATCTCGTTATGGGATCGTCGCGACGGGAACAGGGCCGGCGCGCCAACGAAGTCATCGTGCCGGTGCGTGTCACCCGGCCGTTTTATCTCGGTGAAAAGGTGATCACGAATCGCGAGTTCCGTCGTTTCCGCGAAAACCACAATTCGGGTGGCGATTACCATGCGGCGCTGTCGGGCGACAACAACCCGGTTGTCAACGTCAGTTGGGCGGACGCGGTCGAGTACTGCAATTGGCTCAGCGCGCAGGAAGGGCTGACGCTCGCGTACGAGAAGAAGTTCGAAAAGTGGGAGCCGGTGAAGCCGGTACCTGACGGTTACCGCTTGCCGACCGAGGCCGAGTGGGCTCTTGCCATTCGTTACCAGGGAAGGCGCGAGCCGACGGTGTTTCCCTGGGGCGATCGTATGCCGCCACCGCGCGACAGCGGTAACTATGCCGACCGTTCTGCCAGGGATCTCGTGCCTTCGGTACTCCCGGGATACGACGACGGCTTCGCCTCAACGGCACCGGTTGGGTCTTTTCCGCCGAACTCCCTCGGTTTCTACGATGCTGGCGGCAACGTATCAGAGTGGGTCCAGGACTATTATTCGGTGCCGACGCCCGGCCAGACCGAGCCGCTGATCGATCCGACCGGCCCGGCCAGCGGCACGCACCACGTCATACGCGGATCGAGCTGGCGACATTCCGGAGTTCTCGAGCTGCGGCTCGCCTATCGGGAGTTCGGTACCGATGGACGGTTTGACGTTGGATTTCGCATAGCGAGGAACGTTGACTGAACCGGGAGCGAGACATTTCGCCCCGTTCGCGGTCTAATTTCCGGACACCGGCAGTTTATCGGGTATTGATTATGCGTAGCGCCATGCTGTTACTGTTGCTGCTTATCGGCATGTCGGTATGGTCTCAGGACCAGGGGGCTACGGCCGAAGCGCCGGTCGCGGATGAAGCCCCGACTGAAGTCCCTGCTGTGGGTGAGCCGGACCAGGAAGCAGCGGACGAAGACGCGGACGATGCCGACCTCGACGAACAGACCTATGAGCGGGATGACGATATCTTCGTGCCGACGGAAGAGATACCGGTGGATGAATCCATTCCTTTTCCCACCGATATTTGAAGTTATCGGACAGCACATCGCCAACTCGAGTTATTGCTGATGCAGAAGAAGAACATTCCGGTCGAATTCGTCTATCAGTTATTTGCATTGATCATCGCGATTATCGTTGTGCACGCCTTCTACGTGTCAATCGTACGGCCGAACGCCAACGCGGTGATTGAAGAGCAACAGATTCTAAGCGAACAGAATCCTGACTATGAGCGCGAGCGCTCGGTCTGGGTCCTCATCAAGGATTGGGAACAGGAGGCCTGCTTCATTCTGATGTTCTGGGCGCTTGCAATCATGGCGTACAAGGCAAAGGAAACGTTCCGCGAAAGGCGACTGCTGGAGATGGAACTGATCCCGATTGCCGAGGGCATGCGCATACTCCCCGAGGATACACGTGAGTTTGCCCGCCAGGTGCAGGCGCTGCCGGCCGAACATCAGAAGATGCTGCTGCCGCGCGCGCTGCTGAACGCGCTGCGCCGGTTTGCATCGACCCGGAATATCCAGGACGTAGCATCCAGCACGCACACCGTCTGCGAATCCGAAGCCGAGAAGCTGGAATCCGAGTTGTCCATGATTCGCTATATTTCATGGGCAATTCCGTCGATCGGCTTCATTGGTACGGTACGTGGTATCGGCGAAGCGCTGGCGCAGGCAGACAAGGCTGTACAAGGGGATATTGCCGGGGTCACGCAAAGTCTGGGCGTCGCATTCAACTCGACTTTCATCGCACTGCTCATCAGTATTTTTCTGATGTTTCTCGTGCACCAGCTTCAGTTACTACAGGAGCGGCTCGTTTTCGACAGCGAGAACTACTGTGACGAGAAGCTGATTCGTCACATGAAATCGGACTGAAGATCACGGGTGGTCGCGTAATGGCGGTGCAATTTTCGGCTCACGTCAACGACGCAGGCATAACCTTGTTGCGTGGTGAGCAGATTATCTATCGCGAACCGGGATTCGCGCTGCTCGACGATGCTGAGCTTACCACCGGAACGAGTGCATTCCTGAATGCCCGCATCCACCCGCGGCGAGTACAGCATCGCTACTGGTCGGAGCTCGCTTCCACTCCTTTGGCCGACCAGCGATTCAGCCACCTGAGCGCAGCGGACCTGGTCAGTCGCCAGCTCGAACAGATGTGGAGCAACGCCGGAGCGAATTCTTCCAGTGAGCTCGTGCTGGCCGTACCGGCCAGTATGGAGGCGTCGAACTTGGGCCTGCTGCTCGGAATCGCAGCCGATATCAGGCTGCCGGTCGTCGCATTGGTAGATGCAGCAGTTGCAGCAACCCGGCGGGAGTATCGCAATGCAGTGCCGGTGCATATCGACATGAGTTTGCACGCCACGACACTGACCCGACTCGCGCAAGCGGGGCAGGCACAGGTCGAGCGGGTCGAAGTGCTGCGCGATTGCGGCCTGTTCGCGCTCTACGACGCATGGATCAATGCAATCGCCGAGGTGTTCGTCAAGCAGTCGCGATTCGATCCGCTGCACACGGCCGAAACAGAACAAATGCTCCTGAACAACCTGGCCGGCTGGTTGGCGACTGCTGCCAGTCAGGAACGGGTGGTGCTTGAGTTGCAACACGGTGGCTTGAGTCACAAAGCCGAAATCGAGTCGCTCTCGTTGATTGGCGCAGCCGCACCGTCGTACCAGCTCATCAGCAGCAAGTTGCGAGCCCTCTACCGTGCCGACGAAACGCCTGCTGTCCAGGTGACTGATCGTATCGCCCGCTTGCCGGGGCTGGCGGCAATGCTGCGGGCTCGCGTCGGCGGCGAGCTTTTTACCCTCGAGCCTGGCGCGACCGCTCGCGGCGCGCTGTCCCGTTGCCGCGAATCAATG
>CAYVLL010000169.1:0-4741 GCA_964452235.1 uncultured Woeseiaceae bacterium | reverse complement strand
TCCATTGATTCTCGGTTAGCGGGATTGCACGCGGAATAAGTACTCGCCGCAACGTCCATTGCCGGCAGCTTGGCCCTTACCGGCAGCCAGACGATGATCCGCCAGAAATGTTACGAAAATCAGTCAGGCATGTTACGAAGCTTGACGGAGACGCCGTCGCTCAAGCGGTCTCCCGGGTAAAGGATAACCGTATCGCCAGCGTCGATTCCCGACAGCACTTGCGCAACTTCGCCATTGTTACGACCGACTTCGAGTGGCGCGAGTCGAGCTCTGCCGGCGTCGACGCGCATTACTGCCCAGCGGCCCGCATGGCGGAACAGGGCGGCAACGGGCACTTTGAGCACGGTGTCCTCACCCCAGGTGACGACCGCGGCTTCGACGCGATAACCGTGACCGAGCATAGACCATTCTGAGGCCGGACCGGTGAAGTCGACGATGACATTGACGCGCTGCTCTTCGACTCCGAGTGCGGAGATTTTCAGGAAGCCGTATGGCTCCACCAGGCGAACCCGGCCTCCGATCGACGTACCGCTCCCGTCCCAGTTCTCGATGATGACTTCGGCGCCGGGTCGAACCTGGACCGCGTCGGTCGACAGCATCTCCACCACGACTTCCAGCTGCTCCGGGTCGCCAAGCGTCATGATTTCGGCACCCGGCCCGATCATGTTTTCACTCTCCTGCGTTACACGCAGGACGCGTCCCGAGATCGGTGCGGGAATTTCAATCGTGGCGCCGCCGTCTGACAGCATGCCGGGCTGCGTGAGTCGTATGCCGGCAGCCTGCAGTTCGGCTTCCCGTATGCGCACGGCTTCGGCGGCTGCGGCCTCTGAGCTGTGTGCGGCGCGCAGTTCGAGTTGCGAACGATCGTAAGCGTCCGACGAAACCAGTTCGCGTGCTCGGAGACTCTCGACTCGCTGGGCCTCCGTGCGCGCAAACGCCAACTGTTCGATGGCACGCTCGCGCTCGGCGCGCGCGGCGGCAAGGGCGGCTTCTGCGGCGCGCACGGCGGCTTGTGCTTCTCCCTGCGCGCGTGCATCCAGAAGCGCAGGCGCACCCGGTAACACGCGTGCCACGGTTTCACCGGCTTCGACTACGGCACCGGGCTTGAATGGAATCCGCAGTAGTCGACCGCCGACCGGCGCGGACACAACGTACTCATCGCGCACGCGGGTCCGTCCTTCGTCACGAACCATGACCTGCATCGCTCCCCGTGTGACTTTGGCACCTTCCACGAGGACGGGCTGCGGGCGAAACGCGAGCGCCAGCAACAGGAGAACGACGATGGCGGATACGATCCAGAATGCGCTTCGAAATCTGACTTTCATGCGGTTCCTTTTCCAGATTGTGCGTCAGTCACGACTCTTCAGCACCGATACGAGATCCATACGGTCGAGCTGTCGCCGCACCAGCAGGCCCGATACCGCAGTTATGACGATCACCACGGCACCCGCGTAGCCGAACGTGCCGGCATCGATCACGAACGGCAAGCGGAACAGGTCGGAGCTCATTGCCTGTGCGAGGCCCCAGGCAAGGCCAACGCCCAGCGCTGCGCCAACGGGCAATGCGAGGAGTGTGAGAAACGCGATCTCGCCCAACAGGATGTAAGAGACTTCGCCACGCGTGAATCCCAGCACCCTGAGCGAGGCCAGTTCCCGCTGGCGTTCCGCAAATGAAATCCTAACGCTGTTGTAGACGACGCCGATCGCGATCAGTGCGGCGAAAGCGGTATACACCAGGATCGACATGCCAAGACTCTGGTCCATCAGTTCCGTGAAGTTGCGCTTTGCCAGGGTTTGTAGCGATACGCCGGCGACGACGGGCGAGGCCTTGAGATCGGCATACAACTCCTGCGCTGCGGCCGGGTCGACAGTGAGAAAAGCTCCCGACACGATTGCGCCTTCGTGCAGGACGCGGTTCAGGTCGCCGATCTGCATATGTGCGCCCGAACCGATCAGGGTCGTGATCACGCGTGTAACCGGAAGGGCTAGCAGGGGTCGGCGCCCCTCGGTAATCTCGACTTCGAGCACATCCCCCTGCGTGACCTGCAGCTTGTCGGCGAGGTCGCGTGACAGCACCAGCCCGCCAGGTGGCGGCACGACCGGATTCTTGTCGGTATCGACCATGCGTGACAGCCTGGCATCGATTTGCACACCGGTCAGGGCCGCACGCTCTTCGCGGTGGCCATACCGCAAACGGGCGGCGGCACTTCGATACGACTCTCCGTGCAAAACGCCCGGCGCTCGCAGCAACTCAAAATAGGCGGATCTCGCACGCGGTTCCACGAAAGCTACCTGCACGTCATAGCGATTCGCGACGTTGAAATTCACGTCGATCATCTCTTCGATCGAATCGATGAAGAACATGGTGCCTATCATCAATGCGCCCGATACCGCGACGCCGGCGCCGGTAAAGGCGGCGCGAGACGGAAAGCGCACGATCTGCCGCAGGATCATGCGAGTCTGGTGATCGAGAAAGGAGAGTCGGGTAACTTGTACGCCGATCGCTTTCGAATAGTCCGTAGGTCGGGGCGGCGTCATGGCAGTAGCCGGCTCCAGCGTTGCGGCGCGACGCACCGCGAGAAACGCGCCGCCGCCGATGGCGACTGCCGTAATGAGGGTGACCAACAGGTACACACGGGGATCCGCGGCAAAAACAAAAAGCGGAAAGCTGTAGTACTCGGTGTACAGGGTAGCGAGCGACCGTCCAAGCCAGACGCCCAGCGCGCTGCCGATCGTGAGACCCAGCATGGCCACGACACCGACCAGCTTGAGGTAATGGAGCACGACAGCCGTGTTGCTATAGCCGAAAGCTTTCAGCAGCCCGATTTCGTCGCGCTCCGTCGCAATCAGCCGCGACACAACAACATTTACCAGGAACGCCGCTACCAGCAGGAAGATGGGCGGCAGCACGTTTCCCATGGTACGCAGCTGGTCGATCTCGCTACTGACGAAGGCATCCGAAATCTGTTGGTCACGTCCATACGCGCCGGGCGCACCGAATGGCGCCAGCACGGTGTCGAGTGCGGCGATCACCGCAGACTCATTTGCACCGTAGGCGAGTCGCACGACAATCTCGTTGAATGCACCGTCCTGGTTGACCGCTTCCGCCAGTGCGTTCCGTCCCATCCACATGACACCGTACAAGCGCGGGTCGGGCACAAGCTGGCCTGCCGCAATGGCGTAGACGTGCTCCGGAGACAGGGCGATGCCGACGACGTTCAGGGATTCGCGACCGCCATAGATGGTTGCGGCGACGGTATCGCCGACATCGAGATTGTGCGCATCGGCAAAAGCCTGCAGAACGACAGCTTCGTCACGCCGACCAGGCTGAGGCACGCGGCCGCGTACCAGGTGAATCTGGTTGACCGCGGGTGCGGAGGTATCCGGCAGCGAGTAGATGTGGCCGGTTGCGGGTTCATCCATGCCAGGCATATCGAAAATCGCCGGAGCATGTACGCGGGTTTCGGCAGCCTGTACGCCCTCTATTGCGCGAACGTCGTTGATCAGTGAATTCGGAGCACGCACCACCGGCGCCCAGATATCCGCGAATCGATATCGTTCGTAGTAGGCGCGCCGGGTTTCCTCCAGCGACGAAAGCATGCCCGCCGCGACCAGGTAAACGGATACGCCACCCGCAATAACGAAGGCAATTGCCAATGCTTGCCCCTTCATTCCCCACAGGTCGCGGACGAGTTTGCGGTCCAGCGAGCTGAGCACGACAGGCAGATGAAGGAGTCTCACCAGGAGAGTTCCCTGGGTTGCTTGCGCTGCTCGTTACGGCGTTGCTCGCGAATCTGCCCGTCGGAAAAAATGATGACGCGGTCGGCCATGTCGGCCACGGTGGCATTGTGCGTGATGAGAAGTGTCGTTGCGTTCATCGACTCGTTGACGTTCTTGAGCGCTTCGAGTACGAGGATGCCGGTTTCACTGTCGAGCGCGCCCGTCGGCTCATCGCACAGGAGGACCGACGGCTGCTTGGCAATCGCACGGGCAATCGCAACCCGCTGTTGTTCGCCACCGGAGAGTTGCGAAGGAAAGTGATCCATGCGCTTCTCGAGGCCTACAATCGCGAGTGCATCGTCGGGTTTAAGGGGCTGCTCGGCGATCTCGGTGACCAGCGCGACGTTTTCACGCGCTGTGAGGCTGGCCATCAAGTTGTAGAACTGGAAGACGAAGCCGACGTGACGACGGCGGTAGTTTGTCAGTTCCCGCTGACTGGCTCGTGTCAGGTCGTCGCCGCGAAAGATCAGGCGGCCGTCCGTCGGCCGGTCGAGGCCGCCAAGGATATTCAGCAACGTGGACTTGCCACTGCCGGACGCACCGAGCAATACGACCAGCTCGCGCTCCGGTAACTCCAGATCGACACCGCGCAACGCGTGCACGGCCCCCGCGCCGGTGCCATAGACCTTGGTAAGGCCTTCGGTACGAAAACAGAGCTTGTCGGTGTCGGCGGGACGGCCGGCCTGTTGCACAAAGCACCCCTCGCTCGGCGAAACAAAATTTCTCGATGACCGAAGACTAGCAGCGCCACCCACACCGCCCAATCGGCACAAACCGAACCGCCCGATTGAGGACACGGATCGCTTTCTGCAGCGCACTTCGTGCCTGGCGGTCCGGACCGGCGACTCAGCAAACGCTGGCTGCCCTCAATTGAGATTCAATAAATATATATTTATCAATTAGTTATTGAGGTCCGACCCGGTGGTTCCGGAGTGGTAGAGGGTGGAGTGGTGGCGCGGGAC
>CAYVLL010000168.1:0-4742 GCA_964452235.1 uncultured Woeseiaceae bacterium | reverse complement strand
CCACCAGCTGGTCGACTCGGCCTTCATCCGCACCATAACAAATCAGGGACAGTGAACAAATCAGGGACAGTGACCTTTTACTCAGTCCAAGGTCACTGTCCCTATTTTCCTGTGATTTCTTTTGCCGAGGCAATAGCCATGCGCACTTACCTTTGTCGCCAGGCTTGATCGTTATTCGGTACGGGGCGCGTATGGAATGGGGGTTCATACTCGGCCTGGTCGCAATCACCGTGCCGGTGATTGGCCTGGTCATATACTTAGGACGGAAACTGTCCAGGGGTGTCGAGAAGCAAGCCTCAGACAGCGACCGGGCGCTGAATATCACCCCAACAGGGACTATACTGTTTGCCTGCATAGTCGGGTTCTGGATCATCTGCGTTGCCGCTCGCAAGCTTGCGCCGGACGGTACCCTGGGAGCTTTCCTCAATACATCGGATGGTGTGGCGCTCGTGCTTATCGGGTCCGTACTTTTCGGTGGCGTTGCCGGGGCAATTCTTGAGAAAATTGGCTATCCGATCGCGAGGCGAAAGGAGCGTCGCGCCTAAAAATACGATGCAACGTTGCGGCTGGTCATGAGTATCAGGCGTACGTCCATAGGTAAAGTTTCGACATACCGGTATGGAACTTCCAGACTTCTGAGCCTACAAGGTTTGCGGCGATGAGCGAGAAAGTTGAGTTCATGGAGATTCATCCTATGCGAGGTCACTCTCGCGGCGAATGGTATTGCTCCTTGAAGGATGTCGCTCCAAGTGAGGAAGAAGCAGAATACTGGGCTGTATTTGGCGTGACTCACCGCGGCAACAAGCACTGCCTGGGAGAGTTTCCGACAAAGACGGCGGCGGAAACTGCCGTGCACGGACTGAGAACCGATTGCAAGCCAGCGGAGCCGCCGACGAGACGCAATAGACAGATCGTGCAGATCGAAGTCGTTGCATCCGAAGGCGGCTCCACTATGGTGGACTTGTTCGCACTGTGCAGCGACGGATCAATTTGGCGCCGCGGAATTGGAACCGGGCGGCATTCTGGCCTGATGGATTCCCGTTGGGAGCGTGTCCCGCTAGATGGTCTTGACGATCTAGCGCCCGAAGCGGTGTTACGCCACATCATCGCATCATTGCACTGAACAAAGGTTGGAGCGTGGTTCGCCAAACAGAGAGTGAGAAGCCGAGGTAGGGTCGCATAACCATATGCTGCGCTGGATCCAGCCTCGCTTGCGCTGCCGCCAATTTCACGCCGCAGACTACGCGCATTCGGATGGGACAGTGCCAGACTCATTGACGCAAGCGGAAGAGTAAGTCATGAACGTACGCACCATGACCACTTCAGTACTTCTTGCAAGCGCGTTTTGTAACCCGAATGTCGCCTATTCACAGTCCTATCTTCAAGATCCAGGATTCGAACCGAATGAAGACCGGGCGCAAGATTTGTCCGCGTGGAGTATTCAAACACATGGCTACTCTGCCGATCTGGATGAATCAGTTGTTCATTCAGGTGCGTCCAGCTTGCGTCTCAGTGCAACCGATAATGCGCGAAGTGCGCTCATTCAACAAACCGTCGATGGAACAATTCTCCGTGACCAGGCAGTTCGGTTGACCGGATACATTAGGACGAAAAACGTTGGAGGGTCGGCCACCCTGGTTGTCATCGTGGAAGGCGGTGGGGAACGTATCTTCGTAGATGATATGCGGGGACGCGAGGTCAGAAATTCTACGAAATGGGCGAAGTACGCTGTCACTGTGCCCCAGTTGCCGACCGCAGAAACGCTTACAGTCGGTGCGCTGATGATTGGCGATACCGGTACCGCTTGGTTCGATGCTTTCGAGATCAGGGCTTTCAATTTGCAGGGTGAGATGTCCGAGCTTGCTCACACTTACCTGACCGAGGTACTCAATCAGCTAGAGGAGCGATCCCTGTTCCGCCAGGAAATCGAGTGGGCGGACGTCCGGCAACGGGTCGAGTCGCTGGCTGCAGGCGCGCAATCAACAAAAGATACATATCCGGCGATTCGCTATGCCTTGCAGCAACTGAAACTACAAGGTGACCGTCACAGCTATTTTCGAACTCCTCAAGTAGTAACAAGTGTCCCCGACGGCAATAGTTCCTCAGATCAGGAAAGCCGGCTTCCGACAGTGAAGGGACATGTGATCCACGACAGATTCGGCTACCTGGATATCGCCGGAATCAGCGGTTCCGTCAGCAAGAAAATTCAAACAATTTATGCAGATTCCGGACACAGAGTAATTGGTGAAATGGCGCAAGCCGGTGTGTGTGGTTGGATAGTTGATTTACATAGAACCGGTGGCGGTACCATGTGGCCAATTCTTGCTGCAGTGGGACCTATTCTGGGAGAAGGGACGGTTGGAAGCTTTGTTGATGGGGAGCGTACAACAGAGTTTTGGTACCGAAATGGAACATCAGGTGCCGGTGAAAGTACCAATGCAATCACTTCAACTGATGTGGTGACCGTCCTTGAGAGGACTTTCCCACCCGTCGTGGTACTAATGTCATCAGACACTTCAAGTGCCAGCGAAGCAGTTGCTATCTCTTTCATCGGCCGCCCCAATACACTGAGTGTCGGTCGCCCAACGGGGGGATTGACATCGGCCAACACTCCTATTCCTTTATCTGATGGCGCAATGCTGGTAGTCGCGACCGCTTACGCGGCCGATCGAGACGGCAACGTTTACACTGATTCGATCCATCCAGACCGGGAAGTAGACTCAAGCGTTGATGATGATGAATTCCTCGAGCGATTGCTTGATGCTGCGACCGAATGGTTATCGACTCAACCGGACTGTAGTTAGGAGCATAATTGCAATATTCAGCCATCCGAATGCATCTATCAGGTCGCCCTGCAATTGCAGGCTGAAGTTCTGGCGAAGGACCTTGCAAATGGCCGCCAGCAGGCCGTATGCAGCAGTGTGCATTCGGCCGTCCGGAGCTTGTTTATAAAGCCGTCTGGTACCATCTTCCGATGGTCGGATCTCCAGCTCGCTTGCTTGTTTTCTTCGTCGTCGCCCTCGGTCTTTGCACTGCCTGCGGCCGGGGCGACGAGCGGACCGAAGAGGACACGCTGCGCGTGGCGATGTCGACCTTCAGCGAGGAGACTTTCCTGCCCTGGAATGGCAGCACCGGCCGCAAGTTCTACCTGGATACGATCTACGAGTACCTGGCCTACCTGGACCCCGAGACGCTGGAAGCGCGTCCCGGCCTGGCCGAACGCTGGGAAATGTCGGCCGACGGGCTCCGGTTTACGCTGTATCTCCGCCGCGGCATCCCGTTTCACGACGGCTGGGGAGAGCTCACGGCGGCGGATGTCAAGTACACCCTCGACCGTATCAGGGATCCTCAGTCGATTGCCGGCCCTTCCTCGCCTCTGCGCAAGCTCATTGCAGACGTCGCCGCGCCGGACAGCCACACCGTCGTCATCGACCTGACTTCGCCCGACATCGATTTTGTTCGCGCGTACCTGTCGAACGGCCTCGTGGTACCGATCGTCTGCCGCGACTACGTTGAAAAATTCGGTGACGACCATGCGAACCGACACCCGATCGGTACCGGCGCCTACCGACTGGCGGAGCACCGTCAGGGCGTCGCGATCACGGTCGCGGTCCCGCCCGATGCGCCTGAGCACTGGCGGGTCGAGCCGCACTTCAACACGATCCGCTTCTTTGCTGTCGGCGAGGAATTCACTCGCGCGGCGATGCTGAAGACCGGCGAGGTAGACCTCGCGCCTATCAACTACGACTCCATCCGGGCCATTCGCGACGGCGGACGGCGGGTCCTTTTCGTCGAAAACAACTGGGCGCCGGTCCTGCGCCTCGGCGGGCTCACGCCACGCTTCGCCGATGCCGACGTTCCCTGGCTCGATCTGCGCGTGCGCAGGGCGCTGAACTACGCTGTCGACAAGCAGGCCATCGTCGATGCGATATTTCACGGTCACGCGCGGGTTGCGCTTTCATCTGAAGTAGGCTAAAGCGATGGAGCAAGATTTCGACCCGCTGCTGCCGGAGGATTTCGACAGCCCGCACGCCGGTGGTGGTTGGTTCGATGGCGGTGCACCTTTCGAGAGACCGGTCATTGCAATCGCGGCTCCGCGCCGAGCGGCAACTGCTGCCGGCGGCCGTCGAGGAGTTTCTGCGGCTGTACACCCCCTACCGGGGCTTTGCACGCACCGCGACCCGCGATGTCGAAATTCGCGGGCGAACCATTCCCGAGGGCGAGCCGATCGCGCTCGTCTATGCATCGGCGAACCGGGATGCCGAAGTATTTGCCGAGCCGGAGGCGTTCAAGCTCGACCGTCCCAACATGAAAGATTCGCTGGCTTTCGGCCGCGGCCCGCACATGTGCGTAGGCGCGCCACTGGCGCGGCTGCAATTGCGCGTGGCGCTCGAGGAACTGCTGCAGGCAACGAAAGGCTTTCACCTCGCGGGCACCGTGGTGCCAACCCGGTTCCCGGAGATTGGTGCGCTGCGCGTGCCGTTGACGTTCGAGTAGCAGGGAGAGCGGATTGTCATCGTCGAGCGAACGTGTTCTGGCTGTTGCAGCAACGTTGCTCGCTCTGGGGCTCCTTAAAGTCAGATAGCGCCCAATAACAGCATTCAGGGGCCGGCGCTTCGCGCCGCTGATGCTGAGCATTCCAAACATGATCGCCACTGCGGAGCGGCAAGAGGTCATGCCGGCGATATATCGCGCCTGACGAATATGCGCGCGAAGGGCGCGTGACATTGTCGTGGTTCGGA
>CAYVLL010000167.1:0-4753 GCA_964452235.1 uncultured Woeseiaceae bacterium | reverse complement strand
ACTGCGCGCCGAGCAACAGCACCAGCCAATTCAGGTAAAGCCAGATCAACGCGGTAATCGCGACGGCGAAGCCTGAATAAATTAGTTGTCGGGTAGTCGCATACACCACAAAGGTCGCGAAAACGGCACTCATACTCGCCCACATCACGCCGCCTGCGACCCCGCCGACCAGGGCAGATCTGAAGCGAACTCTGGTGTTCGGCACAAACATGTAAAGGAAGGTGAACACGCCTATCACCAGCAGGTACGGCATGATCGTACCCAACGTCACGATCGCATAGCCGAGCGATTCGTTTTGCAGCAACCACTGTACAAGACTGTTGCTCCGGATCGAGGCGATCATGCCGAGGGCGATAACGATGACGACCGGTCCGATCAGAAGTACGACTGTGTATTCCGATACACGGCGTGCGAGGCTGCGTGGCTGCGCTACATGCCACACGTAATTGAAACTTTCTTCCACCTTCTGCACCATCGAAATTGCGGTGAAGACGAAGAATGCGAGGCTGACGCCCCCCAGGACCCCGCCTCGAACGTTTTCTACAAGGCCGAACAGCTCGCTGCTGATTTGCAGCCCCTGATCGCCGAGAGGCACCAGAAACTCTTCGAGTATGGGCCGCAGGTCATTGTGGACGCCAAGTCCCTTGAGCACTGAAAAACTGAGCGCGATCAGCGGGACGATCGACAGCAAAGTCGTGTAGACAAGACTCATCGAGCGTAGGGTCAACTGGCCCGACAATATGTCTCGTATCACGGCATACAGATAACGTAGAACCGAGACCGCAACGCGACCGGGCAGTCCGTGTTTCAAGAGCACGTCGCCCCAAACAACAGCATCGACGCGGTTGCGCAATTCAGCAATCATCGCAATTCAGAGCCATGGTTGAACCGTGCACGGTTTGTGTCATTGATTCCGTGTTGTCGCATGTTAAAGTTGCCGTGAGTCAAACAATGCCACGCAGCTCACAGTATAACCACTCGCCACTCCCATGACCGCACGCTTCGCCGAACGGATCGTTTGCTTGACGGAAGAAACGACCGAGACGCTTTACGCGCTCGGTGAAGACTGGCGCATTGTCGGCATATCCGGGTTTACGGTTCGTCCTCCGCAAGCACGCAAGGAAAAGCCCCGGGTGTCGGCGTTCACCAGTGCAAAAATCGACCGCATTCTTGCCCTCCGACCTGACCTCGTCCTCGGATTTTCCGACCTGCAGGCAGATATCGCCGCTGCTC
The DNA here is from genome assembly GCA_964452235.1 of uncultured Woeseiaceae bacterium. Classification (GTDB taxonomy): domain Bacteria; phylum Pseudomonadota; class Gammaproteobacteria; order Steroidobacterales; family Woeseiaceae; genus IDS-8. Next base: position 3,520 of record CAYVLL010000167.1, on the reverse strand, counting down.
TGGTACGTCACGGTGTCGCGGTACACGTCTTTAACCAGCGTTCGGTCCCGGAAATACTCACCATGATACGCATGCTGGGCGGAATGCTCGGCGAGCAGCAAAAGACGGCCGACTATGTCGCCGAACTTGAACGAGGGATTGAACATACGCGTGCCGAGTCGGACAACGCATCGATTCGGCCGCGTGTCTATTTTGAAGAATGGGATGAACCGAATATCAGTGCGATTCGCTGGGTTTCCGAACTGATTGCCATAGCAGGTGGAATCGACTGTTTCCCGGAACTCGCGATCAAACCTTTGGGCAAGGACCGCATCGTGCAGGACCCTGTCGCAATCGCGCGTCGCAAGCCCGATATCATCATCGGTTCCTGGTGCGGCAAGAAATTTCGCCCGCACCTCGTGGCGGCGCGCCCTGGTTGGCAGGACATTCCCGCCGTCGTGGACGGTGAAATCCATGAAATAAAATCCGCCCTCATCCTGCAGCCTGGGCCGGCTGCGCTGACCGACGGGCTTGCCGAATTGCGGCGGATCATCAGCGCATGGCGTGAGCGGCGATCGGCGTAACGCTTTCCACAGCCGGTTCCGGCTGAATTGTCAGCCGGTGCGCTGACCGTCCAGTCGACCGGTCATGCGCACGAGGGCCTCGCGATATTTCTCCGCGGTCCGGGCGAGCACTTCTGCGGGCAATGACGGACCGGGAGCGGTCCGGTTCCAGTCCAGGGTGTCCAGGTAGTCGCGCACATACTGCTTGTCGAAACTGGGCGGGCTGCTACCTACGCGGTAACCGGCCGCCGGCCAGAAGCGCGACGAATCGGGCGTCAATACCTCATCGATCAGGTACAGGCGCCCTTCGTCATCCTGTCCGAATTCGAACTTGGTGTCGGCGATGATGATTCCGCGCTCCATCGCAAAGGCGGCAGCTCGTTCGTATATGCTGATTGAGACATCGCGGACTCGCTCGGCAAGCCGCTCGCCTAGCAGTAGTTTCACGCTATCAAAAGAAATGTTTTCGTCATGTTGTCCGGCTTCCGCCTTGGACGAAGGAGTGAAAAGTGTGGCAGGCAAGCGACTCGCCTGCTCGAGTCCTGACGGCAATTCGATGCCGCAAAGTCGGCCTGTTGCCTGGTAGTCGCGCCAGCCGGAGCCAATAAGGTAACCGCGCACAACGGCCTCGATGGGCAGCGGTCGCAAGCGCCGGACTACGACACTGCGTCGCGCCAGCATGCCGTGCAGTGCCGGGTCCTTGACGACCGATTCCGCGCTGCGGCCAGTGAGATGATTCGGCACGATGTCCGCCATCTTGCCGAACCAGAAGTTCGAGATTTCCGTGAGTACCTGACCTTTGCCCGGCACGGCGTCCGGAAGCACGACATCGTAGGCAGACAGTCGGTCCGTGGTCACGATAAGAAGATGGTCGTTGTCGACGCCGTAGATGTCCCGGACCTTGCCGCGCGCCAGTAGAGGTAACGACGGGATCGCCGATTCGAACAATGGATCACAGGCTGGGTCGATGGAAACGTCTGTAGATAGCATGGGAGCGGGCGTAGCCTTTGTATCATTGTCGTTGACGACAGCGGCCGATGATGGCTTGTCGCGACATGGGCCGCAAGCGATGCAGATAGGCAACTACAAGCTTTGCCGTTAGCATTGACGTCTCGAGGTCTGACTGATTCGGGAGCGACTCGTTGCAATACTGGGGAAAACTCGCCGGCACCATGGCCGGGCTTGCTACCGGACGCCCATTGCTGGCGCTGGTCGGCCTCATTCTCGGACACCAGTTCGACCGCGGCTTTGCGACGCCATTTGCATGGAACAATAAAGGACGGTCTTCCGATCGCCTTGACGAACTGCCCGAGAGCTTCGTTTGCGCACTGTTCCAGACGATGGGGTACCTCGCCAAGTCCGACGGCAGGGTATCTGAAGAGGAAATCCGGGCCGCACGCGTTTTGATGCACCGTCTTGGGTTAAAACCCGGGCAGGTTCGAGATGCTATCGACTGGTTTGACAGTGGCAAGAAGCCGGGCTTTTCACTGCGCGAAACATTGCGTCGACTTCATAGTGAGTCCGCCAGGCAGCCGGAGCGAGCTGCCTTGTTCGTGCGCCTGCTTCTCGAGGTTTCATTGTCAAAGAAAACGATCGATCGCCGCGAAAGGGCCGCGATCTGGTCGGTTTGCCAGCAACTCGGAGTCGGTCGCGTGGAGCTGGCGCAGCTTGAGGCACTACTGCGAGCGCAAAAGGGTTTTCGTCAATCACCGGCCGGAAGTGCCGATGCCGAACGTGTTCGCCGCGCCTATGCGCTGCTCGGGGTCAGTCAGGCATCCAGCAATGCCGAGATCAAACAGGCGTACCGACGGCTGATGAACCGAAACCATCCGGACAAACTTTCCGGCGGCGATGCTGATGTCACTGCCATCGCGGCGGCTCAAAGGCGCACGCAGGAAATCCGCGGTGCCTACGAAATGCTGAAATCGCGTCGCAGTATTCGTTGACCTGTCGCACCCCCTTCCGTCAAATACTACCTTGTTACCACCAAACGCAAGCCGGGATCGTGATAATCCGCGCAGCGTGCGCTACAGTCGGGCAAACACTGACAAGGACACCCAATGCAACCGCTAATTGCTCCGTCCATACTTTCCGCCGACTTTGCGAGACTTGGCGACGATGTCAAGGCAGTCCTCGAGGCAGGCGCCGATATCGTGCATTTCGATGTCATGGACAACCATTTTGTGCCGAATCTCACCATCGGCCCGATGCTTTGCGAGGCGTTGCGAAACTACGGAATCGAGGCGCCGGTCGATGTGCACCTGATGGTGGAGCCGGTGGATCGCCTGATTCCGGATTTTGCGAAGGCTGGTGCCAGCTGGATAACGTTTCATCCGGAGGCGTCCCGTCACGTCGATCGCACGCTGGGTTTGATTCGTGATGAAGGATGCAAAGCAGGACTGGTATTCAATCCGGCCACGCCGCTTGACTGGCTGGACCATGTGCTGGACAAGATTGACCTTATCCTGATCATGTCGGTCAATCCGGGCTTCGGCGGCCAGGCATTCATCGCCGCAGCGTTGGATAAACTTCGCCGGGCGCGAAAGATAATCGACGACAGTGGCCGGAGCATACGACTCGAGGTCGATGGCGGTGTAAAAACGAACAACATCCGGGAGATTGCGGCGGCGGGTGCCGACACCTTTGTTGCGGGTTCGGCGATTTTCGGTAGCGGCGACTATGCGAAAACGATTGCTGCAATGCGTGACGAAATTGCCAAAGCGACCAGTGGTGCCCGGCGCCAAGGGCGTCGGGAAGACGCGGGAGCCTGATTCCTGAACTAACTGGAACCTATTTCACAATTGTCCGTAGCGCGATGCGGCGTTGCTCGTCGCTCATTTGAAACGACCAAACCTCGCTCCTCGCGCCTTGCTTCGCGACATCCGGGATCGCAACGCGGCCGCGGACAATTAGGGGATTGGTTCTAGATCTTGCGATTCGGCCTGGCGCCGAATACGACGATGGTTTTGCCGCTTGCC
>CAYVLL010000166.1:2382-4825 GCA_964452235.1 uncultured Woeseiaceae bacterium | reverse complement strand
CTAGCCGCGGAAGTTCGCGAAATCGCCCCACACGGCGACGGTCAGGCCCGGTGTCTGGATATTGAAGAAAAGCGTTTGTCCGTCCGGACTGAACGTGGCGCCGGCGACTTCCGTTTCATCGTAGCCGGTCATGATGTTCTTTGCGAAATCGGCAATGCGCCCTTGCGGCGTCAATATGCGCACGTAATTTTCCTCGGTGCCACCGGCTTTCGCATAGTCGCTGTCTTCGCACAGGTAGACGTTTGCGGAATTCGGATCGAGGCAGAGGTTATCCGGCATGTCGAGAAGATCACGGTCCGGTGATTCGAAAACCAGGGTCAGGCGGCCGGATTCCCGGTCGCGCGGATCGTAGCGCCAGATCTGCCCGCCACCGGCCTCGCCACCGCTCGACGATACGAACCAGATGCGACCGTCGGCATCCGACCAGCAACCTTCCAGTTTCTTGAAGCGCGCGGCACCTTTGCGAAGTCCCTGGCGAAAAACCGCCTGTTCGTCCAGGTCGGCCGATTCCGGATTCGGTTCGTCGATGGTAAGCCAGTGAGTGTCGTACGCATTGCCGATCGACTGTCCCATGCCGGTGACAAATTCGGGCCGGCGGTCGATCGCCAGGACCTGTAGAACGCCGCCATCGGCAAGATGCCCCGGTCGATTGGGAAGAAAGCGATAGAAACCGCAATGCGGTTTGGAGTCTTCCGTGAGATAAACGATGCCGCTTTGTGGATCGACCGCGATGGCCTCGTGCGAAAACCGACCCATCGCTGTCAGCGCAACCGCCGGGCGGCAGGAATTCGCCGCTGCCGATACTTCGAAACAGTAGCCGTGCGGTTTACTGAAACCACCGACGCGTTCTCCGTCATCGATGTACTCACCGGCGCCGAGCGTGGTTTCTTCACAGGAAATCCACGCTCCCCAAGGTGTTGGTCCGCCCGCGCAGTTATTCAGTGTACCGCTGAGGCTGACGAAGTCGCGTTTGATCAGGCGTGTGCGGGGGTCAATAACCAGGGTTGTCGTTCCGCCGCCAGCCTGCGTGTCGTAATGGTTCGAATCGCCGATCGCAACGTCGTCCAATGGCCGGTCGTCGTTGATTTCGTGATTGCGCACCAGGCGCAGTTCGTCACCAATGGCAAACGCCGCCATGCCGTCGTGCTCGTTCGGTGTGCTGCGACCGTCGGACATCCTGTCGCCGGTCCGTCCCAGAATGTTGTAGGAAAAGCCTTTGGGGAGTGCGAGAACCGTCTCGCCGGTATTGCGCGCGGCCGTCGCGACGAGTTCACCGTAGCCAATGGCCTTCAGTGACGCCGGCGCTGCCGTCTCGGCAAGCCGCGCGAATGAGCCAAACGCCAATGCCATACCGGCAGCGCTGGTGTGCCTGAGAAATTGTCGTCGTTGCATCAGCTGTCGTCCCCGGGGTTCGTGTTTTCCGTCACGGTAACTCCTTACCATTAAGCTGGCATTAAACTGCGCCCCGAACGCGTGACCTATTGTGCGAGCGCAATGTAGAACGCCAGGGTAAGCACCACGATGATTGCCGAGGCGACGCCAGCGTGACGCCAGGGCTGCAAATCGACATGGATCGCCATTTCGCCGGGAATCTCGCGGGCGGCCGGACGAAAGTGACTGATAACGATCATCAGTACAACGGTCATTACGAACACCGCCGCCAGGAAATGCAGGAAGTGGATGGGGTCGCTGACGCCCAGCAAGGGCATCAGCCAGCCTTGTATTTCTTCGAAGAAGGCGAAGTTGATCAGGTAAAAAACGACAGGGCCTGCGATGAGTGCCGTCTTGGCGGCCGGTGCGGAAATGCGCCGCGTGAACAGTGCGGCGAGAATGACCGCAAGCATCGGGCCAAAAAAAGTCGCATTGATCTGTTGCAGGTAGTTGTACAGGCTGCCACTGGTATCAATGGACGGTGCAGCAAGCATCGCCGCGATGGCGAGAATCACGCTGCACCAGCGCCCGGCCGCCACCAGTTGCCGGTCGCCGGCAGAGCGCCGCAGCAGCGGGCGATAGACACCGAAACTCCACAGTGTCGCGGCACTGTTCAATACGCTGTTGAAGGTGCTGAGCACGGCGCCGACCATGACCGCGGCAAACAGCCCGGTTAACGCCGGAGGCAGCACTGCCTTGACGAGTTCCGGGTAAGCGAGGAGATAGTCCTCGGGTCCCATGCGGTGCTTGAACATGTGCCATGCAATCACGCCGGGCAGAACGATTACGAACGGCCCCAACAGCTTGAAAAAGGCGGCAATCAGCACGCCTTTCTGGCCTTCGGCAAGAGATTTTGCGCCGAGTGCGCGCTGCAGGATCGACTGGTTGATGCACCAGAAGAATACCTGGTTCACGATCATGCCGGTAAACAGGACGCCGAACGGCAGGAAACTGCCGGGCTCGTTGCCGGTGATGTCGAATTTTTCATGCTCTTCCGTGTACACGGTATGCA
>CAYVLL010000166.1:0-2282 GCA_964452235.1 uncultured Woeseiaceae bacterium | reverse complement strand
ACCGGGCCTTCCTGTTCCATCTTGAGGCTGGTGACGGCTGCCGCCCAGATTGTCGATTCGGCCGGTGAGGCGCCCAGCCGGCTGGACACGTAGGATCCCATGCAGGTGTCGCCGCGCCCGCTGCGACCGCGCAGTACCTCCGGATGAAATCCGGCTTCGAAGTACTGCCCGTCGGCGAGCACCAGCAGCCCGTCCTTGTGGGTCAGTACGATTTCCCCCGGGCCCTGCGCGGCGAGAGCAGTGGCGGCCTTGTGAATATCGGACTCGCCAGTGAGAAACTCGGCTTCGACCGCGTCCGTTTTCAGGATGTCGATCAATGCAAGGATGTCGGCCTGTTCGGGCCAGCGTTCGTATTTCAGGCGTCCGTCGTCGCCCACCACGCGCACGAAACCCTGCACATCCGCGCACAAAAGGCCGCCTTTGGCTTTCAGCGACTGCATTACCTCGAGCGTTGCTTCGCCGCGCGCCGAGCCGTTGACGATGAAGGCGCGTGCCTGGAAAGGCGCCAGCTCCTCCGGAGTGAACGGGTCTGCAACCGATGCGACGGTCAGGACACGTTCATCGACATTGCTGGTCGGGTACTCGAGCCGCATCAGGGTCGATTCTGGCGACTCGAAGATGTGCACATCGATGCCCTTGGCGGTGAGCGCGTCTGTGGAACGACGATCCTCGGCTGCCAGGTGCGTGACGGCGGCCACTGCGAGCTTTTTCAGATGCGCAGCGTGCGCGGCATAGCTGTAACCGCCGCCGTCCACGTAGCGCGTTCCAGCGCTCGAGACAATCGTGTCTTTCGTATAGTTGCCGATGCTTACGACGTCGTAGGCCTTCAAGGGATGCTCCGTGTCGGGGCTCAGTCGCGCAATCGTACGCGCCAGAGCGTGGCGGCCAGCAGCATCGATACCACGGATGCAGCCAACCAGAAATAGATTACGTCGGTGAAGTCGTAGATGCGTACGCCGTCGACAATGGTCGTGCCACGATCGATAAGATAGCCGCTGACGTTTTCCTGGATACCGGCACCGATGTAACTGAAGATGCCGACGAATCCCATGACGGCGCCGACCGCTCGCTTCGGCACGATATCGGCACCGAACAGCCCGCCCAGCGACGTTACCAGCCCGTTCAGCCCGATGCCGTAGAGGATGAACGCGAAGTACAGCATCGCGGTGTTCTGCGGGCCGAAAAAGATAAGGTAAAGCGCGATGATCTCGACAATGGCAAACAGCAGGTTGGCCGGTGGCCGGCGGGCGTTGAACACCTTGTCCGAAATCAGGCCGAAGAGAATGCAGCCCACCAGTCCCGCCAGCGTGTTTACCATCAGCAGCGTACCGGCTTCGAGCAACGAGTAGCCGCGACCCTCCTGCAGGTAGAGAATGCCCCAGCTGTTGATCGCGTAACGCACCACGTAGTTGGTCGCGCTTGCCAGACCCAGGATCCAGATCGACGGCAGGATGAGAATGGAAAATTGCGTCTTCCAGAGGTTGGCGCGGCTTTCCCGCTCTACCGGCGGTCCCCAGCGATCGTTGTGCCACTCGTTGACGTCGGGCAGTCCCAGGGTGCGGGGTCGATCCTGCATCAGGAAGTAAATGGCGATGGCAACGAACACACACAGCATGCCCGGTGCCCAGAAGCCGTAGCGCCAGCCGAAGGTGGCGACCAGGGCAGCTACGACCACGAATGTCAGGCCTTCGCCCAGGGAATGTGCTGTGCTCCAGATGCCGTAGTAACGGCCACGCTCGCTGTTACTGAACCACGAGGCGAGCGCAACAATGCCGGCCGGTGCGCCGAAACCCTGGAACCAGCCGTTCAGCGCCCACAACACCACGCAGATCCACAGCACGGTCGAGAATCCCATGCCGATGTTGATCAGCGCGGACATCAGCAAGCCGAAGGCAAAAAACACCTTCATGTTGGCGTGGTCGGCGAGGAAGCCGTTGATCAGTTTGCCGAAGGCGTAGGCGTAAAAAAGCGCAGCGCCGATCATGCCGAGTTCGACGGCCGTGAATATCCCTTCGTCGAGCAACGGCTTCTTGACGACCGACAAGGCGAGCCGGCAGGTGTACGCAAGCCCGTATCCCAGCGTAATGGCAATCATCACGCGAATGCGGTGTTGCCGGTAGGAACGGTCGATGGTGGCGCGGTCGCCGATCTGCGGCTGGTCGCTGCCGGTTGCGAATAATTCGATGAGTTTGCGCAAGCCCCGTGCCCCCCGCGGTTAAAGGCTTTGACTGTCGAGTGAAATTTTCATTCGATTATAATAGAAAATGGAATTAAAATTCTAC
>CAYVLL010000165.1:0-4859 GCA_964452235.1 uncultured Woeseiaceae bacterium | reverse complement strand
AGCTTAAGGAATTGGCGACAGGAGTCTGTGACCGGCTTCACATCGAAGGGCATGCATCCTGTATCATTGCTCGAACCGTCCGCTTAGAACCTGCATACCTCCCATGCTCCATAAAGTCGTGCTTCGGGATCCAGCCGCTGCGCAGTGGATGGTTTTCACCAATCCCGTCGACGTGTTGCACACGCATGATGTCAACGACGTTGTGTCTGTGATCGAGCAAGCTGAGCAACGCGTCTCGACCGAGGATCTGTATGCTACCGGCTTCCTGAGCTACGAAGCCGCGCCTGCGTTCGATGCTGCGTTCGTGACCCGGGATCCAGGTCCTTTGCCGCTCGTTTGCCTTGGCCTTTTTCGCCAGCCGGAACGCCTCGATCAATTGCCGTTATGTGCAACCAATGACCGCACCGCACTCGACTGGAAAATTGCCATTGAGCGCGATCGCTATTGCGAAAATGTCGCAGAGATCAGGCGCCAGATCGCCATGGGCAATACTTATCAGGTCAATTACACAGTGCGCCGGCTTGCAGCCCCGGTTGACGATACATGGGCACTGTTCCAGGCGATCGCCACGGACTCGCCGTATGCCGCCTATATCGAGGCAGATAGGTTCGCAATCGTATCTGCATCGCCAGAGCTCTTTTTCGAGCTGTCAGGCAACCATATCCTTTGCCGTCCGATGAAAGGCACGGCAGCGCGCGGCATGACCAACCGGGAAGACGAACTGGTTCGTGCAAGGCTGCAACACTCGGTCAAAAATCGGGCTGAGAACATCATGATCGCCGACATGGTGCGTAACGACGTGGGCAGAATCGCTTTACCGGGATCGGTGCGCGCCACATCGCTGTTCGAAACCGAAAAGTACCGGACGGTTTGGCAAATGACGTCCACGGTCGCGGCGGAAACAGAATCGAGTGTCACGGGCATCTTCGCTGCACTGTTTCCCTCGGCTTCGATTACAGGTGCACCAAAAGTGTCCAGCATGCGCCTGATTGCCGAGTTGGAGGACACGCCGCGCGAAATTTACACGGGCTGTATCGGCTATTTCGGGCCCGAACGCCAGGCACGCTTCAACGTTGCGATACGAACCGTAGCGGTTGACAGGCACCGCCAGATCGCCGTCTACGGCGTGGGAGGCGGCATCGTCTGGGACTCGAACGCCGACGACGAGTATCAGGAGTGTCTCGACAAGGCCACCGTATTGACAGTGGCGAGCGGCAAGGCCGGATTCGAGTTGCTCGAGACAATGCTATGGACCCGGCAGGAAGGTGTCTACCTTCTGCAAGAACACCTCGAACGACTGACCGACTCGGCCCGCTATTTTGACTTTGCCTGCGACCCGGTTCACATCGAACAGGACCTGCAGGCTGCGACCAGTGAACTCTCTGGCGGACCCCGTCGTATTCGCCTGCTGCTCGCCGGCGACGGCAAGACGACCATAGAGATTCGCGATTTACTTCCCCATGATACGGAGAAAATTTTGCGGGTTCGTCTGGCGCGAGATCCGGTCGATCCGCGCAACCCCTTTTTGTATCACAAGACCACGCAGCGGGACGCTTACGAAAAGGCGCGATCGAACGCAGGTGAATGCGACGATGTATTGCTGTGGAATACGAACGGAGAGATCACCGAGACCAGCATCGCCAACGTCGTCGTAAGGGTCGACGGCGGGCTGTATACGCCGCCCGTGTCATGCGGCTTGCTGAACGGTACGCTCAGGCAGTCATTACTGGTGCAAGGCAAGCTTGAGGAACGGACGATCCGAATCGATGAGTTGGCGGAGATCGATGAATTCTACCTGATCAATTCCGTGCGCGGCTGGCGCCCGGCCGTCATTGAAAATCAATCCATTGCCGCACGAGCACCCGCCGCCTCGCCGCAACCATCGCCTTACGGCCGGTTGAAATGATCCCGCAGTACATGGGACACGCAGCTGGTCAATCGTTTGCCCGTTTCGATGTGCAGAAACTCGTTCGGACCATGCGCGTTCGAGTTGGGACCCAGCAAGCCCGTTACCAGGAACTGCGCCTCGGGAAAGCGTTCGCCCAGCATGCCCATGAACGGGATGCTGCCCCCGGTCCCCATATACATCGACGGTTTGCCGAAATGCGCCTTTGATGCTGCTTGTATGGAAGCGTCCAGCCACCTGGCAACTTCCGGCGCGTTCCAGCCGCCCATCGTCGATTCGGACTTGAATTGTACTTTTGCAAACGGTGGCGGGTCGGCCTCCAGCACACGCCGGATTGCCCGTGCCGCGTCGCCAGCATCGCAAGTCGGTGGCAAGCGAAACGACAACTTCAGTGTCGTGCCGGGCAGCAAGACATTGCCGGCATTGACCAGGGCCGGCAACCCATCCGCGCCGGTTACGCTGAGCGTCGGTCGCCAGGTGTTGTTAAGCAGGAGTTCCAGCGGCGATTCCCCCGGCGCAGAATCCTTGTCGACCCACGGAAACCGGCGCCAGACCGAATCGCCCAGCACCTCTGCAGCAAGTTCCGCTTGCTCCCGGCGCTGATCCGGGATATCCACATGCAATTCGGATGTAAGAATCCTGCCGGATTGCTGGTCTTCGATTCGCGACAGCAATTGCCGCAGCACGCGGAAGCTCGAGGGCACCACGCCGCTGGCGCTGCCGGAGTGAACGCCTTCGCTCAATACTTCGACCTTCAGGGTGCCCACCAGGTTGCCGCGCAATGAAGTGGTACACCAGAACTGATCGTAGTTGCCGCACTCGGCATCCAGGCAGACGACCAGGCTCGGCGAGCCGATGCGATCGCCCAATGCATCAATATAGTGCGGCAAGTCAAAGCTGCCGCTTTCCTCACATCCTTCAATCAGCACGACACAGCGCGCATGATCGATGTCCTGCTCCTGCAACGCACGAATCGCGGTGAGGGAACCGAAGACGGCGTAACCGTCATCAGCGCCGCCTCGCCCGTAAAGTCGACCGTCGCGAATCACCGGTTTCCACGGCTCGAGTCCGTTGGACCAGCCGCTGAACTCGGGTTGCTTGTCGTAATGACCGTACAAGAGCACGACGTCGTCCGATTTTCCCGGGATATCGAGAAAAAGCAGTGGCGTACGATTCGGCAAACGCAGGACTTCGACGGTCATGCCGTCAATTGGCTGCGCCCGGCACCATTTCTCGAGCATGCTGACGGCTTCTTCCATGTAGCCGTGCTTTTCCCAGTCGGGATCGAAATTAGGCGACTTGTTCGGAATCTTCACGTACTCGCAAAGTTGCGGAATGATGGATTCGTCCCAGGTCGCATGGACAAACTCCGCCAGTTGCTGCTTGTTCATTTGTGTTGCCAATGGCTAGGGTGCATAAATGTAGCTGGACTGCAGGCCCAGTGGAATTCCTGCGGCCCAGTAGAGCAGCAGGAAAATAGTCCAGGAAATGAGGAAGGCCACGGAGTAGGGCAGCATCATCGCCGTGACGGTACCAATACCGGTACTCTTGACGTAACGCTGGCAGAACACCACAACGAGCGGGAAGTAAGGCATCAGCGGTGTAATGATGTTTGTGCTCGAATCGCCAATACGGTAAGCAGCCTGGGCGAGATCGGGCGATATGCCGAGTTGCATCAGCATTGGCAGGAAAATCGGCGCGAGCAACGCCCACTTCGCCGATGCTGAACCTACGAACAGGTTGACCAGCCCGGTCAGCAGGACAATTCCGACGATGGTAATGGTCGCCGGCATAGCCATTGCCTTGAGCAACGCTGCGCCTTCCAGCGCCAGCAATACTCCGAGATTGGATTGCCCGAAGGCGTATATGAACTGTGCAATAAAAAACATGATGACGAGGTAATAGCCCATGCCGGTCATTGCCTTGGCCATGCCCGCTACGATATCGCGCGAGGTCTTTATCGTGCCCGCCGCGATCCCGTAAACAATTCCCGGCAGAAGGAACAGCAGGAAAATAAGAGGCACGATCGATCGCATCAGCGGTGCTGCGCCCGACGTCAGTTCGCCGTCCGGACCGCGCCATGCGGAGCCGCCAGGTATTGCCGAAACTATCAACACGAGAATCCCCAGCAGCATGGCGACCAGGGCCCAGCGCAATCCGCGCTGCTCGTTAGGCTCGAGCGCTTCCATGGTCGGCATGTCCTGGAGGTCGCCATCCACTTCCGTGTCTTTCAGTCGCGGCTCGACGATGCGATCCGTCAGGTACCAGCCCAGGCTGATGATCAGCAGTGATGAGGCGGTTGTGAAAAAATAATTGTTGAGCGGATTGAGCACGATGCTCGGGTCGAGAATCTGCGCACCGGCCTGCGAAATGCCTTGCAACATCGGGTCGAGAGCAGAGGGCACGAAGTTGGCTGAAAAGCCGCCGGAAACACCGGCAAATGCAGCTGCTATGCCGGCCAGCGGATGCCGGCCTGCCGCATAGAAAATGATGCCGCCCAGCGGGATGACGAGGACGTAGCCGGCATCTACGGCAGTGTGGCTGATTATTCCTACCAGTATCACCATGGGCGTCAGCAGCCAGCGGGCCGTGACGGCCATCATTGCGCGTAAGCCGGAATTGATAAAGCCGGTGTGCTCGGCAACGCCGATGCCAAGCATCGCTACCAGCACTACGCCTACCGGATGGAATTGCACAAAATTGGTAACCATGACCGAGAAAAATGCCGTGATTGCGGTGCCCGACAACTGGTTGATGATTCGCAAGCCTTCGCCCGATCGCGGATCGACGACGTCGAACTGGATCCCGGACAACGCCCACGACAAGAGCCAGACGATAACGAGCAGCAAGACGAATAACATCGCCGGGTCCGGCAGCTTATTGCCCGCCCTTTCGACTGCGCCGAGAACGCGTTCGATGCGGCTGACGCGAGGTGCTTTTTCCTTCGCCATGT
>CAYVLL010000164.1:0-4873 GCA_964452235.1 uncultured Woeseiaceae bacterium | reverse complement strand
TCGGGCAACCGTAGAAGCAGTCGGAATCCACCAGGAACTGGCGGTAGCGTCCCAGAAGTACGAACACCCGTTCGAGCGGGTCGTCCACACCTTGCCAGGCAGGGTCGAGCAACATCGGCCGGATGCCCTGCAGATAGGTATCCAGCACCGCGATCAACACGTCCTGCTTGCCGGGAAAAAAGTGGTACAGGCTGCCGCTGTTTGCGCCGGCCTTGCCGAGGATCTCGGCAACACTGGTAGCGCTGTAGCCCTTTTCGAGGAAAAGCTGCATCGCCGCCAATACGATCCTTTGCCGAGTATCAGAGACCAACCGCCAACCCTGAGTTGAATGATCAACCAACTTTAGGCCAGGCCGGTCTGTCCGGTCAAGTGGCGCACTAAGAAGGCGATTTATGACTTTGATTCTGGGACTCATTTCACATAAGACCGGCCGGCGCATGGTCATACTTGGGCGATGCTCAAGATCATCAAATCACTCGCGCCTGCCCGCAGCCGCGGCAAAATCGTTGTCGGCATCACTTTTCATCGTGCGCTGGCGCTGGCCGCCGTGCCACCGTCCGGACGGGCAACCGTGCAGCTCGCCGAGTTGCCGACCGAGCCTGCAGGGCAGGTCAAAGCGTTGTCGAAATTCGTTGCTGAGCTCGGGCTGCGCGGCTGCCCGGTGGCAGTTACCTTGCCGCCCGGCAGTTACAGCATTCTGCAAATAGAGCGGCCGCCGGTTGAAGACGACGAACTGGTGGCAGCTGCCCGCTGGCGTGTCGGCAGCATGCTGGATTACCCGGTCGAGGAAGCTGTTCTGCAGGTTTTCGACGCACCGCCACCGAACGATCGGCAGCGCACGCCAATGCTGAACGTCGTCGCGGCGCCGGCGCGTTCTGTGCGGGAACTTGCGTCTGTAGCGAAAAAGTCGGGTCTCGTGCCACAGAAGGTGACGGTTGCAGAACTGGCGATCCGCGATCTGGTGGGCCTGTCGGAAACCGGCAGCGGCCCGGTGGTTACCGTGTTTCTCACCGGTCGTCAGGGTCTCATCCAGGTCACGCACAAAGGCCAGATACACTTGTCACGACGACTGGATTACGGCCTCAGCAGTGTCAAGCCTGTCGATGTGCTGGCAACCGGCATCCAGAACACCCTGCCGCTCGAACTGCGTCGCACCATCGACTATTTTGACAGCCATTTCTCGGCCGGTGGTATCCGACGGATTCTTGCCGGTCCCAACGAAAATACCTTCATGACGTTCATGCGCCAGGCCGGCGACGTGGTCGGGCTGGCGGTCGCGCCTCTCGAACTGGCTGCTGACCTGCAACCGGTGCCGTCCAAGTCAGCCGACTACGGCTTGCCGGAAGCGTATTTCGCGCTGGGCGGTGCCCTTGCGTTGCAGGACATCTCGGACAGGAATACCGACCGGCAACAGGTAGCGATATGAAGCAGGACATCAATCTGCTCCTGATACCGGCCGGCAGCGCGTCCCGTCATCCTACGGCGAGACAGGCGGCAATGGCCCTGATGCTGGTTCTCGCCGCCGGCTTCGCGGCCGGTTCCTGGTATGACTATCAGACGAACTCCCTGCAAAAGCAGGCAGCAACACTCAATTCGAACATCGACGACCTGGTTTTCAGCCTGGAAGAACGCAGCCACTTCCTGGCACAGCGTAACGCCGATCCGTCCCTGGTTGCCGAACTCCAGCGACGGCAACGGGAAGCGGATGACAAATCCCGGGTCCTGGACCTGTTGAGCGGCGAATCGGTCGGCAACACGGACGGCTTCTCCGGGCACCTGGCGGCTCTCGGCCGGCGCCATCCGCAGGGTCTTTGGCTGGACCGAATCCGCATCGCCGACGGTGGTCGCCAGCTCATGCTGCGCGGCCTGGCGCTCGATGCAGAACTGATACCCAAATTCCTGGGGGACCTGCAACTCGAGCCGGTCCTTTCCGGAACTTCGTTCTCGACCTTTGCCCTGTCCTCTGACGAAGCGCGGGTGGGGCCGTTGCGATTCGCGCTCGCGACCACCTGCGAATCCGACGCAGCAGAACCGGGCGCATTGTCTTGTCCCCCGGATACCGAAAAGGAAGCACAGCCATGATGGAATACGTGCGCCTGGCGGAGTCCTGGTACGACGGCCGGCCGTTACGCGAGCGCGCGGTACTTGCAGGCGCGGTTTTGATCGTTACCGCCTTGCTGTTCGAGGGGTTGTGGTGGGGACCGCAACGCGAGCGCGGAGCCGTGGCCGCCGCGGACGTACGGTCGCTGGTCGAACAGGAGTCGACGCTCAAGGCGGAGCTCGAGCAGCTCGAACTTCGTGAGGCAGCCGACCCGGACACCGCGATCCGGTCGCAGCTGGATTTGCTGGCAGGAAAAATTTCGATTCTCGATGCCCGTTTGCGCGGCCAGACGCTGCAAATCCTTGCCCCGGAACAAATGCCGGCGGTGCTGCGGGACATGATTCACAATGTCGACGGGTTGCGTATCACTGCCGTTCGTTCCGAGCTGCCGCAGCGCCTGGTCAACAGTGCGGAAGACAACCTGCCGGTCCTGTACCGTCACGGCCTGGTCATTGATCTTGAGGGCGACTATCTCGGCCTCCTCGATTGCGTACGCAAACTCGAGGAATTGCCATGGCGCCTTTACTGGCTTGGCATGGAGGTACGTGCCGACGGCATTGCGCCCGGCGAATTCCGGCTGCACGTCTATACCGTAAGCCTGCGCGAGGAGTGGATCCGTGTCTGATCGGCTTACGTGCGGTCATCGATTCCTTGTGTCGCTCGCGTGCGCTATCGCTTTGCTGCCACTCACGGCAGTTGCTGACGGCCTGCCTGTCACCGACCCGACGCGACCGCCGCAAACTTCATCGGCCGTAAAGGCCATGACCGCATTCGATAGCCTCTTGCTTTACTCGACACATGTTTCAACAACGCGCAAAAGCGCCGTAATCAACAACCAGGTAGTAACAACCGGCTCGCGTATAGAAGGTGCGGTGGTCACAGAAATAGTGCAAGGGCGTGTATCGCTCCGGCGTGGGTCCGAAATGATAGTCCTGCAATTATTCCCGTCACCGATCAAGCGACCCGCCAAGGAACCGACATGATTTTACGCAAGCCGGCTGCATGGCTTTTTCTCGTGGCTGGATCAGCCATTTCCGGCTGTGCAGTGCTCGACGAGAATCAGCGCGGCGACGAGCGCCTCGAAGCGACCTGGGAAGCGTTGCCGCCGGCCGCTCCGGCACCGACTGTTGACGAGGCGCCTCATGTCCCGGCAGTGAAAGCGGCCGAACTCTACGATATCGATGTAAAGGACTCGCCTGCGCGTTCCTTCTTCATGAGCCTCGTAAACGGTACGCCTTACAACATGGTGGTGCATCCGGACGTCGATGGCACCATCAGCCTTACCTTGAGCGACGTGTCGATTGAAGAGGTCATGGCGCTCACGCAGCAGGTGTACGGGTACGAGTACGAGAAGACCCGCAGCGGCTTCATCGTGATGCCGGCGAGGCTCGAAGCGCGTGTTTTTCACGTCGACTATCTGAACTTGCGCCGTGAGGGCACTGCGCAGACGCGAATCAGCTCGGGCGACGCGATGCGCGACGTTAGCGATGCGGGCGGTAGCGAATCAGGGGCCACACCGGGTAGCGTGGTCAATACTGTTGGCATGACGGATTTCTGGCAGGAAATCGAAGTAGCCCTTAGGAGCCTGGTCGGGGATGCGGAAGGCCGCAACGTCGTACTCAGCCCGCAATCGAATCTCATCGTCGTACGCGGCCTGCCATCGGAATTGCGTGAAGTTGAGACGTACCTGGAGCAGGTGCAGGGCAACATGGTGCGCCAGGTGATCATGGAGGCCAAGATTCTCGAGGTGGAGCTATCCGAGGGCTTCCAGGCCGGTATTAACTGGGCCGCCTTGGCCGAACCGGGCTCGGACCAGATCGTCTTCGGCCAAACCGGGGGCGGCACGTTGCTCGGTGAGTCGGGTACGTCGGACATCGCAGGCGAGAGCGGTGACCTGAATCCACTGAATCCGGACCTCGTCAACGGCACTCTTACATCGGCGTTCGGCGGTATGTTCAGCATCGCGGCTAACGCCGGGGATTTCACGGCCTTCATCGAATTGCTGCAGACCCAGGGCGATGTCCAAGTGCTGTCGAGCCCGCGGGTATCAACGATCAACAACCAGAAAGCTGTGATCAAGGTAGGCAACGAGGAATTTTTTGTTACGGATATCGCGACGACAACGGTGACTGGCGCCGGCGCCACCACCAGTACGCCGGATATTACTTTGACGCCGTTCTTTTCCGGCATCGCGCTGGACGTGACGCCGCAGGTCAGTCGTGCCGGGGACGTCATTCTGCACATACGTCCGTCTGTGACTGAAGTGGTGGACCGGCGCAAGGAGATCGTCGTGGCCGGGTCCGACCAGTCGCTGCCGCTGGCATTTTCGACAGTGCGAGAAACCGACAGCATTGTCCGTGCGCGCAGCGGGCAGATTGTGGTTATCGGTGGTCTGATGCAGGAATCCCGGCGCAACGAAACCGCGAGAACGCCGGTGCTGGGCAATATTCCCGGTGTCGGGCGCCTGTTTCAGCACACGAAGCAAACCATGCGCAAGACCGAGCTCGTGATCCTGCTGCGGCCGGTCGTCGTCTCGAGCGATACAGATTGGGATCACGCGCTCGGCGAAGCCGGCAGGCGAGTCCGACAGCAATGACTATCGCGAGTGTCGCAAAAGTTCGCCGCCGGTTGCGTCTCGGCGAACTGCTGCTGAACGCGGGCGTCCTGACGCCCGCGCAGCTGGATGATGCGCTGGCAGAACAGAAACGCAGCGGTTGCCGGCTCGGTGAAGCGCTGATCCGGCTCGAACTGGCCGACGAAGACCAGCTTATT
>CAYVLL010000163.1:0-4980 GCA_964452235.1 uncultured Woeseiaceae bacterium | reverse complement strand
TGTCTGCATCTGAATCATGGTTGCAATCCGTCAATGAATAACTTTTCTACACGCCTGCTTACAATCCAACCGCTACTCTTCGACGGCTCGCTCGAGAATGCTGACAACTTCCCAGGCCTTGTTCTTTGACAATGGCCGACATTCGGAAATTGCAACCCGATCGCCGATCTTGCATTCGTTGTTCTCATCGTGCGCCATGATTTTTCCTGTGCGGCGAACGTACTTGCCATAGGTCGGGTGCTTTATCAGCCGCTCGATAGAAACCGACACCGACTTGTTCATCTTGTTGCTGACCACGAGGCCTACAACCTTGCGCCGGACCTTGGCGTCAGGTGCCTGTTCCTGCTCACTCATTTGCTGTCACCCTGTTTTTGCATCTCGGCGATGATCGTCTTGACTCGTGCAATGTCCTTGCGCACACGCCCGTGTTCATGGGGTTTTGACAACTGGCCGGTGGCCTGCTGCATGCGCAGATTGAACTGCTCGCGACGAAGCTTCAGAAGCTCTTCGCCCAGCGCTTCCTCGGACATTGATCTGAATTCACTGGCCTTCATTACATTACCTGCCGGATTACGAAAGTCGTCGGGAAAGGCAGCTTCGCAGCGGCCAGACGAAACGCTTCACGCGCAATTTCCTCGGTCACACCTTCCATTTCGTACAGCACACGGCCAGGCTGAATCTGGCACACCCAGTATTCGACGTTGCCCTTGCCTTTGCCTTGCCGAACTTCCAACGGCTTCTTCGTGACGGGCTTGTCCGGGAACACGCGAATCCAGATCTTGCCGCCACGCTTGATGTGCCGGGTCATGGCCCGGCGTGCGGCTTCGATCTGCCGTGCTGTCAGCCGGCCCCGCTCGGTAGCTTTCAGGCCATACTCTCCGAATGCGACAGTGCTGCCGCGCTGGGCCAGTCCACGGTTGCGTCCCTTAAACTGCTTACGAAATTTTGTTCGCTTTGGCTGTAGCATTGTTCAATCCTGACTTCGCGATGCCGAGTATCGCCCTGGTTACCGCGCGGCCGCGGCACCGGCCGCATCAGACTGTTCGGCCCCTGCCGCATCGGGCTTGTCGAACACTTCACCTTTGAAAATCCAAACCTTTACGCCAATGACACCGTACGTGGTCTTCGCTTCAGCAAACCCGTAATCGATGTCGGCGCGAAACGTGTGCAGCGGTACGCGACCCTCGCGATACCACTCAGAGCGCGCGATCTCGGCTCCGTTCAGGCGGCCGCCGACTTTTACCTTAATGCCTTCCGCACCTACACGCATGGTGTTGGTAACAGCGCGCTTCATGGCACGCCGAAACATTACGCGACGCTCGAGTTGCTGGGCGATGCCCTCCGCAACCAGTTGCGCATCGAGTTCCGGCTTGCGCACTTCACTGATATTGATACGAACGTCCGGCATCTGCATGCCAATCAGCTTGGCAACGTCGGCGCGGAGCTTCTCGATGTCCTCGCCTTTCTTGCCGATCACGATTCCAGGACGCGCCGTGAAAATCGTGATATTCGCCTTCTTCGCCTGGCGCTCGATATGAATACGACTGACAGAAGCTTCCTTCAGCCGATCCTTTATATAGACACGCGCTTCGTGGTCCTTGTGAATGTATTCCGGAAACGTGCTCGAATCCGCATACCACCTGGATGTCCAGTCGGCGACGATGCCCAGCCGAATGCCTGTTGGATGTACTTTCTGACCCATAAAATTCTCAGTGAATCCTTTGTCTCTCGCGTCTTATTCGTCGCCGACACGAATGGTGATGTGGCTATTGCGCTTCAGTATTCGCGCGCCCCGGCCCTTCGCTCTGGCGCGGTAGCGCCTGAACATCGGAGCTTCGTTCACTTCGATCGTCGATACCTTCAGCTCGTCGATGTCCGCGCCGTGATTGTGCTCGGCATTCGCGATCGCCGACTCCAGAACCTTCTTGACGATGCGTGCGCTCTTCTTCGGCGTAAAGGCCAGCGTGCGCAATGCTTCATCGACGTTCTTGCCACGAATGGCATCTGCCATCAGCCGACATTTCTGCGGAGAAATGCGCGCGTACCGAAGTGTTGCTGCTACCTGCATGACCGAATGCTCCTTCGACCTATTTGGCGGTCTTACGATCGCCGGAATGACCCCTGAACGTTCGCGTGGCCGCAAACTCACCGAGCTTGTGACCTACCATGTTTTCCGAAATGAGCACAGGCACATGCTGTCGGCCGTTATGCACGGCGATAGTCAGTCCCACCATGTCCGGCAACACCATCGAACGGCGTGACCACGTCTTGATCGGACGCCGGTCATTGGTCCGGGAAGCTACCGTCACCTTGTTCGCCAGATGCGTATCGACAAACGGGCCTTTTCTAACTGAACGTGGCACTTATCTGATTCCTCAATTTCGTTTCGTTCGCAGGAGCTAAACTCCGCAAATTGGATACCGTCACTATTTCTTCTTGCGGCGACGGACAATCATGCTGTCCGTACGCTTGTTCGCGCGCGTCTTGTAACCCTTGGTCGGCGTACCCCACGGGCTCACCGGATGCCGGCCTCCCGAGGTCTTGCCTTCGCCGCCGCCGTGCGGATGGTCCACCGGATTCATCGCAACACCGCGGACTGTCGGACGAACTCCGCGCCAGCGCTTCGCGCCGGCCTTTCCAAGCTTGCGCAAATTGTGTTCGCCGTGCCCGACTTCGCCGACCGTCGCGCGACAATCGATATGCACGCGACGTGACTCACCTGAGCGCAAGCGCACCGTGGCGTAAACTCCCTCGCGAGCGGCGATCTGTGCGGCGCCGCCGGCCGATCGCACCAACTGGCCGCCTTTTCCCGGCTTCATTTCGATGCAATGCACCGTCGTGCCGACCGGGATATTGCGCAACGCCAGTGAATTACCTGGCTTGATCGGTGCCTCGTCGCCGCTGACAACCGGCGTACCCTGCTCCACGCCTTTCGGCGCGAGAATGTAACGACGCTCGCCATCTGCATATTTGATTAATGCCAGATGCGCGCTGCGGTTCGGATCGTACTCAAGTCGTTCGACGACGCCCGGAACTCCATCCTTGTCACGTTTGAAGTCTACGAGGCGATAGCGTTGCTTGTGTCCGCCACCCTGGTGTCGAACAGTAATTCGGCCGAGATTGTTACGACCACCAGTGCGGGACTTCTTTGCCAGAAGTGCGCTCACCGGCTGGCCTTTGTGCAGTTGCGGCGTCTTTACCGCAATCACAAAGCGGCGGCCCGGTGATGTCGGATTGGCTTTTTTCAGAGACATAATATTCAACCGTTATCCAGTGCCGTTCTCGCCTTACTCAGCACCCAGGAAATCAATCTGGTCTCCTGGTGCAAGCCGTACATATGCCTTCTTCCATGACACGCGCCGCCCGGCGCTGCCACCATGACGCTTGACCTTGCCGAGGCAATTAACGACGGTAACTTTTTCTACCTTGACCTCGAACAGCAACTCCACTGCCTGCCGCACTTCGGCCTTGCTCGCGTCCGTCCGCACGCGGAAGACCACCTGGTTGCTGGACTCGGCAACGTTCGTGCTCTTCTCCGACATGTGCGGGCTATAAATCACACTCATCAATCGTTCGTGGTGTTGATTGGTGCTCATGTCAGGCGCTCCTCGAGCATTTTCAACGCCGGCAGAGTGATCAATACCTTCTCGAAACGCATTAACACGACCGGGTCTATCGACGACGCATCGCAAATTCCGACGTTCGGAAGATTGCGGGCTGACAGGAAAACTTTTTCGTCAAACGCTTCATTCACGATCAATACACTGTCGAGGCCAAACTCTTTCAGTTTTGCTGCCAACTCACGCGTTTTCGGTGCTTCCATCGACAACTCTTCGGTAACGACCAGCCGGTCCTGCCGCACGAGTTCTGACAACACCGATCGCAATGCACCGCGGTACATCTTGCGATTTACCTTCTGGCCGTGATCCCTGGGCGTTGCTGCAAATGCGCGTCCGCCACCTACCCAGATCGGGCTGCGGATCGTACCTGCACGAGCTCGTCCCGTGCCCTTCTGCCGCCACGGCTTGGCACCACCACCGCGCACTTGCGCCCGTGTTTTCTGCGCCTTGGTGCCTGCTCGTCCACCCGCGAGAAATGCGGTAACGACCTGGTGCACCAATGGCTCGTTAAACTTCGCCGAGAACGCACTATCTGCGACCTCGACACTGCCGCTGCCTTGCATTTTCAGTTTCATTGCGCGGCCCCTTTATTGCGCGCCTTGACTGCCGGCCGGATGATTACTCGACCACCACGGTGGCCCGGCACAGCACCCTTGACGAGGATCAGGTTGCGCTCGGCATCGACCCGAACAACTTCGAGGTTCTGCACGGTACGACGCACATTGCCCATATGCCCGGACATCTTCTTGCCCTTGAATACCCGTCCCGGCGACTGGTTTTGGCCAATGGATCCCGGTGCGCGATGCGACAACGAGTTGCCGTGCGTAGCATCCTGCATGCTGAAATTATGGCGTTTGACCGTACCGGCAAATCCCTTGCCGATGGTCGTACCGACAACGTCGACCTTCTGCCCTGGCTGGAACAGGTCAACTTTGATCTCGTTGCCCTGCGCGAATTCACCTGTGTCGCTTTCGTCCAGGCGAAACTCGTTCAGCGAATCTCCGGCCTCGACTTTCGCGCTGGCGAAATGGCCGGCTGCCGGCTTGGACACGTGTGACGCTTTGCGTGCCCCGGACGCCACTTGCACGGCACGGTAGCCATCACGCTCCGTCGATTTGACCTGCGTAATACGATTGGGATGCGCCTCGATCACCGTCACCGGTATCGAATCGCCGTCGTCTGTAAACACGCGCGTCATGCCGCACTTGCGGCCAACAAGACCCATCGTCATCTGAACTCAACCTCGCACCGACTTCGATTGGCCAGTGCTATCCGTCGGTGTACCCAAGTAGGTTCACCAAAAATTACGCTGTTACACCGCACCGACTTCGATTGGCCGATGCTGAATATCTCAAACACG
>CAYVLL010000162.1:0-5023 GCA_964452235.1 uncultured Woeseiaceae bacterium | reverse complement strand
TACTCCGAATCACGCTCGATGTTTGAGACCGTCCATACAAAGGATACAGGCATTTTGGGTCGGACCAACGTAACTAACTGATCCACTGAAAAATGAGTATCGAAATCCGCCCTTTATAGATGCTTAATCCGGCTAATTCCTTGCCCTTTCTGAGCCTGCCCCAGCGAACCCATGCCGCGCGCCAACCGAACCTACTGTGCGGGACACGTTTGGCATATCACTCACCGATGTCACCAACGGGAATTCCTGCTACGGTTTGGTCGTGACCGCAGAGCCTGGCGAAACTGGCTTTTTAAAGCGTGTCGACGTTACGGTTTATGTGTTTTGAACTACATCGCAACGTCAAATCACGTCCATCTGTTAATTTTGGATCGCGGCAAGAATGAAATTCCTGCCGCCATGCAACTTGTCGCGGGTCGGACAGGGCAGGATTACAACCGACGAAAGAAGCGTCGTGGCGCATTTTGGGAAGATCGTTACCATTCGACTGCGGTGCAGGCCGACGGCCATTTGCATCGGTGCATCGTGTACATCGATCTCAACATGGTACGCGCCGGGCGGGTCTCTCACCCAGCCGATTGGGACGTGAGCGGTTTCCATGAAATTCGGCAGCCTGCGATTCGCAAGGGCATTGTCGATCATGCGGCACTGTGCGACCTTTTGAGCCTGCCAAGCGTCGAACATCTCAGCCAAATGCATGCGGCGTGGCACAATGCGGAACTTGCGACTAGTTCCCGGCACGCTGCATGGACCGAATCGCTGGCAGTCGGCGATGCAAGATTCCTGGAGGCGTTCCGACGCGACCAGGGAATTTCGCGTCGGAATCGAAATATCGTCGTCGATGATGATTTCCAGTACCTGCGCGACGACAGCGCTACCTATCAGCTGTTTTCGACCTCAAAAAGTGCCGATTAGCGACTAGTCTAGCGTTGTAGGCAGCAAAATTCTTCGAAAATGCAGCGAGTTAGGTTGGTCCGACCCCATCTACAGCGTGGCCAGCAGCGTGTCCCGGCAATCGGCGCACAGGCTGTGGGTTACCTTCGGCGGTCGCTCTGCTTCGAGTATTGACAGTAACCTGATCGCATCGTCGAGGGACTTCCAGGCGCCCTCGTGTAAGACCCGCTTGCACCAGCTGCAAAGCGACAGGAAGTCGTCGCTTCGTTTCGCTTCGGGATTGAGGAAGGCGACCGGTTCGCGGAGCTCGGACCGCAGTAGCTTCACGACGAACTGCACTTCGCCACTACCGCCCGGCGACAGCCCGATGCTCATTTCGCGAATCACGTCCGGGGAATCGCAGCGCATCGGCAGGCTGATGGCCACCGCCTCCTTTCTTACCTTGTCGATGAGCTGTTCGGTAAGGTGGCGCAGCGTGTCATCCGAGATGTGATCCAACAGGTTGGTGCCGAGCAGCTTTCCGGCAACGATACCATCGCTGTTGTTGGACAGCGCGAAGCGGTCCCATTCGTCATTGAACGAGCAGAGACGATTGTCGCGGTCGATGTTATAGACAACCGGCGACGCGATTGCATCGCCGGTCTGTGTGATATCCGCCATGTAGTCCCGAATCCCGGTAAGCCTGGCCCGCAATCCATCAGTTTAAGCGAACCCCGCCGATAACGGCACCGTTAGTTCTACCTATCGGGCGGTAAACATGCCATAAGCTCGCACCCGATTGCGGAGGGCGCGCCCCGCCGAGTGCGGCGAAAAGTGAAACCTTCCGTCGCAAGCTGTTACCATTTCCGCACCGCAGATTTTGTGTGAGGGGGCGAGATGACCAGCATCACTCGGCGGGAATTGTTGCGTGGCGTGGCCACAGCTGGTGGCCTCGCGGCGCTTTCGGCACCAGCGGCCACCTTCGGACTGGAGAGCTTACCGGCCGCGTCGGCGAAAGCCATTCACTTCCACGATCTCGGCAAGGTGCTGCGCGGCGACCTGGTCACCCCGGCACATGCGAATTACGACGCGATGCGAAGCGTGTGGAACGGCATGATCGACCGACGGCCGGCGGCTATTGCGCGTTGCACAGGCGCCGCGGACGTGATGGCCGTAGTGAAGTTTGCGCGTGACAATGCGATCCCGGCGACAGTGCGCGGCGGCGGTCATCACGTCGCGGGGAAAGCCGTCCGTGATGACGCGATCGTAATCGACCTCGCCCCGATGCGGAGTATACGCGTCAATCCGGGCAAAAAGCGCGCACGAGCTGAAGGCGGTTTGCGCTGGGGCGCATTCGACCATGAAACGCTGGCACATGGCCTGTACACGACCGGCGGCACCGTCTCGGTAACCGGCATCGGCGGACTGACGCTTGGAGGCGGCCTTGGCTGGCTAATGCGAAAGCACGGGTTGAGCTGCGATAACCTGGTCGGTGCCGACGTGGTTACGGCTGATGGCCGACTTCTTTCGGCGAATGCCGATGAGAACAGCGATCTGTTTTGGGCCCTGCGCGGCGGCGGCAACTTCGGTGTGGTGACGGCTTTCGAGTTCCGGCTGCATGACGTCGAGCCGATTGTCGGCGGGCTTGCAATCTATCCTGGCGCTCAACTGAAAGACATGTTGCGCTTCTACCGCGACTTCACCGCGGACGCACCAGGTCATGTCGAAACGCAAGCCGGCGCCATGATCGGTCCGCCTGGCACCCCGGTGGAAGGCGAGCTTGCAGGGTGGATGGCAATTTGTCACAGCGGCCCGCAGGCCGATGGCGAACGTGTCGTTGCGCCGCTCAAGGCATTCGGTCCGCCGGCGATGGATTTCATCGGTCCGACATCGTATTCCGCCATGCAGACAATGTTTGACGCGGGCGCAGCCACGACGAGCCGCAATTACTGGCGTTCAAGCTTCATGAAGGAGCTTGGCGATGATGTGCTCGACTCGCTCGTTTCGCACGCCGCCGACATGCCACGACCTGGCACGCTCCTGTTGATCGAGCATATGGGCGGCGAGATCGATCGCCTCGGCGAGCATGAGACCGCGTTTGCCAATAGAGGCGCCCGGTA
Organism: uncultured Woeseiaceae bacterium; assembly: GCA_964452235.1. GTDB lineage: Bacteria > Pseudomonadota > Gammaproteobacteria > Steroidobacterales > Woeseiaceae > IDS-8. The sequence continues at coordinate 2,030 of CAYVLL010000162.1, read as the reverse complement.
CAATGTGTCCGTTTTGTCGAGCTGGCTCGATGCGGACGCGGACGAAAAATACATTACCTGGTCGCGCCGGGTCGGCGACGAATTGAATGCGCTGTCAACGGGCGGCGCATATGTAAACTACATGGCGAACAGCGATAACCCGGCAGCGGTCCGTGCGGCTTATGAGGGCAACTTCGAGCGTCTGGTCGACGTCAAACGGAAGTACGATCCGGATGACTTTTTCAATAGCAACCGGATCCTCAAACCCTGAGACGGAAATCCGCGATTTGCGCGAGCAACCACAATGGCTCACTCGGCGCTTCGGGAGCATCCACAATGACAGGAACTACCTCGGTGCTGGCGACGTTCGGCCTTTTGGCCGCCATGACTCCGGCCGTCGCCGCAGACGTTCCGGGCAGCGCCGACTACCCGGGCATCGGGCGCTACGCCGGCTCGGAGATCGTCCAATACGTGGTCGAGGATTACGGCCAGACCGTGTTAGCCACCGGACCGGTGCAGAAGGAAGCGGATGCCATATCGACGGCCCTGAGCGTCGAGGGCAGGATCACCCGCATACGCTACCGGGTACCGGCGGGCGTCTCGGCGCTGGAGGTTTTCCGGAACTTTGAGGCCCGCGCCCGCGACAGCGACTACGAGATCGTTTTCTCTGGCGGTCCCGACGAAATCCAGGATTACGCGTTCAAGTACCAGCACCCGGTCGAGATCCTGGGCGAGTCCGGGATTGGCAATGGAATCCACTATTTCCTGGCCAGCAAGGAAGCCGAAGGTGCCACGGATCGCGTTTCAGTGCTGGTCGCTCCGCACGGTGGCGGGCAGGGCGTGATCGTCGGCCTTATCGCGGCCGAGAGCGAACCGATGGCGACGCAAATGGTGGACGCCAGGCAGATGGCTCTGAGCCTGGAAGAGACGGGTCGTGTGGCGTTGTATGGCATCTACTTCGACCACGACAGCGCAACGCTCAAGGCCGAGTCGAAGCCGACGCTCGATGAAATTGCCCGGTTAATGAACGCGAATCCGGAATACAACGTCATCGTCGTGGGACATACCGACAACGCAGGTGCCTACGACTACAACATGTCTCTTTCAAAGCGCCGCGCGCAGGCGGTCATGGAAGCGCTGGTCGAGGGCTACGGGATCGCGGCAGCTCGCCTCACAAGCGACGGTGTCGGCTATCTGGCGCCGTCGGCCACCAATATGAGCGATGCCGGACGCGCCCTGAACCGGCGGGTCGAGCTGGTCCGCGACAAGTAGCACGCGCCGAATCCGTAGCAAGAGTTCCGCGAAACTCTTGCCAAACGATGCGCTGGCGAGACGGATGACGCGGGTCGGGACGACAATGATCGCCCGTGATACGGGCTCCTACAGACCGCGAATCGGCTCCTGTAGGAGCCCGTATCACGGGCGATCAAAAACCAGACATTTTGCGCTCGTTTCCTCCAATGGCAATTGCCTTTTCCATGCGCCAAGGTTGGTCGGAGTTGGTGACATGGGAAACCCATGCAACGAGGCTCCTGACATGGAGATAGTCAACGTGAACATGAGCGGCCTGCTGGCTGCAGCAATACTCCGGGTGGCTGTATTGGCGAGCTGTGCGTCCGGCCCGTCGATCCGCTCGGCAGACTTCACTTCGTACCGGACTTTCGGCTGCACCAGCGAGCTCGGCACAGACCGCGCAGCTATTTCCGCACTTTCCGTCAACTGCACGCTCGGCGATGCAGCGAGGCGCACGCAGCGAGGGCGAACGCCGGGTAGCGCATGCGATGCGGCCAACTGAAGAATCGATATGGCACGGACAAACGAAAATCAGTACGCTCCGACCATGAATAGCGCAACGATACCGGCGGCAAGGCAATGGCGTTGGCACGCCATGCTGTTGCTCGCGTGCTTTCTCTATGGCGTCCCAAGTGCCTGGTCCGACGAGCCGGTCCGTTTTTACCGGATCGCCATGGTGGCCCTCTCCGAGGATCCGGAAGTCCGCCGGGAGTTCGAGGACGGCCTGGTCAGGAAGGCGAAGGCGTTCAACTACGACG
>CAYVLL010000161.1:0-5037 GCA_964452235.1 uncultured Woeseiaceae bacterium | reverse complement strand
TCTCGATGACCTGGCACCAGTCGCCATGCAGGTACTCGGGCGTTACGTCGGCTGCAGTTGCGCTGGTTATGAACAGCGCGATCGCAGCCGCCAATGTGCAGGACGCTTTGCTTTCGTGCATTTTTCCTCCTCTTTTCGGGAATCGCACTGCAACTGTTAACGTAAATCGTCGGCATTCTCCGCCGGAAACGGGCTGACCTGGCGGGAAAAATGCGCGAGCTGCGTTAAAACAGTCAGGGCATGCAGCAGCACGCTCCTGTGAAATGCGGCCAGCCGCCGTGCGAGGTGCCGATGCGCGTGATAATCAGCCCGTTCTGCAATCCGAGGCACGCGGGCTGCACATGAGTGCACAAAATTGACTCTGCGCTGCCGTGTACCGTTCCTTCCGGCGGCGGTGCGTTTCGCGTTCGTCATGCTGCTTTCCTGTTCTGCCTTCGGGCAGATTGCGGTTCACGAGGAAGAACCCAACGACACGCCCGAAACGGCAAACCGGATCGCCGGCGCTGTTCGCGTCCTCGGCACGATGGCTCCCGGCGACCAGGACGGTTTCCTGTGGAGCGTATCCGACGTCGATGCCGTGAAGCGCTGGACCATCGAACTGACCGGAATCCCCGCTGCCCTCACCGTCCTCGAAGTGATGCGGCTCGAATATGCGGACGACGGCGTCGGCGTGACCGGTCGCGAGGTGTTGTTCGCCATCGGCAGTCGCGATGGGAGCCGGCCCGGGATTGTCGAAGATGTGCTCTTCGAACCCGGCGACTACCTGCTCGGCCTCTCACGCGCCGGTGGGAGCGCACCGTATCGGCCACCCATATCGGCAGCGAGTTTCGACACACCCGGTCCGGCTGCAGCGGATGTTGAGGAAGCCGGCGGCTATCGCCTGAGCATTCGGGAAGGCCGGTCCTTCGGCTTGAGCTCCAGCCACGCGGACGGCGCAAGCCGCAGCGAACCGCTTCCGGTGCGTCCGGGCCGCGGCTATCTCGGTTACGCGTCTGCCAGGGAAAGCTGGTTTGAAGTCACGATTAGTGAAGCAGAAGCTGACAACCAGATGGACCTGGTTGCGCAGGTACCGGCAGGCCGTGACCTGCGACTGACGCTGTCCGACGCAGACGGGAACGCACTCAGCAACGCAGTCGGCGATAAGTTCGGACGCTTGAAACTTCCCGAACTGTCGCTTGCGGCGGGTCGCTATCTCGTGCACCTCCAGACTGCACCCCACACCTTGCGTACGCTTTCCATCGAGACGGGAGGTGCCCGGGTCTCCGGGTCTGAAGCAGAACCCAACGATTCCTGGAAGCTTGCAAACCGGGTCGACCTCGCGGAGGCATTGCGTGGCCGCTTCCAGCGCGCCGGCGACGCGGACTATTTCATGTTCCCCGTAACAGAGATCCTGGCCGAGAACAGTCTCGCAATTGAAGCAACCTCAGGCGACGCGCGTCCCTTCACGCTGTGCCTGCTGAATGCGCGCGGTGAGAACCTGCAGTGCCGCACGGGCCCGGATGGTATCCGGCTGGACGGACTGGTTCTCGACGCGGGTGACTACGGGCTGTCGCTGGCGCGGGGCCAGGAAGGTACCGAGTATGAAGTGATTCTTCGCAGCGGCAGCGCACTCGAGCCCGGCATGGAGGCAGAACCCAACGAAACCCCGGCGCTTGCGACCGGCATGCCTGCCAATCAGCGCGTCCGGGGTTCGCTCGTCAAGGATGACGTTGACTTTTTTCGGCTGGTGATCGACGGCGAACCGCAGCTGTGGCGTATCCAGGTCAACGGCGAGGGCATTCACGAAGTTGCCTACCACGATGGTTCGGGACAGGCAGCGCAAAAAGTCCGGGCACAGCCGTCACAGCGTCGTGTCGTCCTCGACAACCTGTTCCTGCTGCCCGGTACGCACTATGTTTCCGTCAGCGGAAGGGAGCAGGGTCAGTACACCTTGCTGACCCGCCCGCTCGGCCCACCGGACCCGAACGCCGAACTCGAACCGAACGACGACGTGACGCGAATGCAGCCGCTCGTTTTCGGGCAGGTTCGAACAGGCACGTTGCCCGACGCAGAAGACCGTGACAACTACCGCTTCCATCTCGCCGGCAACGATCACATCAAGCTCACAATCGAGCCGCCAGTGGACGGCACCATTCGTGCCCAGGTTTACTGGGAAGGCGACCGCATCGGCGAGTCCACCGCGCGCGAGGTCGGCGGCGAGCTGGTTCTCGAGGGTCTTTTTCCGCCAGGCGTTTACCGCCTCGAACTCATTGCCATGAAGCCGAGTGACGCCGAGTACCGCCTCGGCCTGGAACGCCTGGGACGCTTCGACTGCGCCACCGATTGCGAACCGAACGACAATCCGGCTTTCGCGTCCGCTTTGCCACTCGACGGTATTGTCAGGGGCCGAGTCGGCGACTGGCGAGACGACGACTGGTATTCGCTACCGATCAGCGACCAGGACATCGAAGTGGCGATTGAGAGCGAGCGTCGCCACAACATCGACCTGGTAGCCCACCCGAACGACCGCGGCCACTTGACGTGGGACCAGGCCACGGCGCGCTACACGGGCACGATTCCCGGCGGCGAGCAGCGATATTTGCGTGTTCGCGGCAACGAAGAGTATGCATTCACCGTGCGCCTGGGCGACGCGGAACCGCCAACGGCAGCTGCGGCCACTTCGTCGCTGAACCTGGCGCTTGCCTTCGACCAGTCCAGCGTCGCTGCCTATCAGCCGTACGGCCAACGGATTGCCGGGCGGCTCGCGCTGCAAAACCGCGGCAGCACGCCGGTCACTGTCGAACTCGACGCTGCAGCCAGCGATGCGCGCTGGGGGATCGTACTGGAATCCTCCGAACTGCAGGTCGCCGCCGGCGCCACGGTTAGCACTTCTTTGAATGTCGCGGTTCCCGATGACGCCTGGGCCGACCGCCCGGTGCGCGTCAGTGTGCAAGCGCTGGATGCCAACGGGGGCAAAGCCACGGCGTTTGCCGATATTGCAGTCGACCGCGACGCACCGCTGGTCGGCGCGGTACGCCATTGGGATGTACCCGGCCCGTTGCAAGGCGGGTTGAATGTCGCCTCACCGGCACTGGGTGGTCACTGGACCGGCACCGAAGATTCAGCGCTCGGGCAGGGACTTGGGCAGATTTTTGACGGCATGGCGATCCGTGAAGAAGGCCTGAGGCTGCGCGCACGGAATCAGCCCTGGGATTACGACACGACTGTCGAGCTGGCGGGGACCGCGCCAGTCGATGTGGCCGGCATTGTTCTTAATCCGCTTGGCCGCGGTACAGCGTCGGGGTTCCTGCGCCGCTTCAGCCTGGCGCTTTCGGACGACGGCGAGAATTTCCGTGAGGTGCTGGCAGGCGCGCTCGAGCCGCGGCCGGTGGAGCAGTATTTCGTGCTGGAGCAACCGCAGAAAGCAAAGTTTGCACGCCTCGCACTGCTGGATGACTTCACCGGAAATCCCGGCGGAAGCCGCGCACTCGGCGAATGGAAAGTCATTGCGGCACCGGGTTTCGACCCCAATGGCGGTGCCGGCTTCAATGTCGCCAACCCGGCACGTGGTGGGCACGTTGTCTGGTCCAGGCCTCTCATTTCCCAACGATGGGACGATGCGATCCTGCTGCCGGATTCACCGGCAACGCGCGTGCGGCTGCGCCCGGGGCAAATGCTCGAGTGGGTCATCGGCTTCCATCACAACCGAGCGGCACGCATTACCGACATCGAGTGGCTGGATTCAGCAAACGGCAGGGCAGAGGAATACGTTTCCGAGGTCGAGGTATCTGCAAGTATCGACAGCCCCGTCGGTCCGTGGACATCAATGGGAACCTGGAAACTCGAAGGCGAGAAGCGTTTCGTCCTCGAGCAGCCCGCGTGGGCCCGCTTCGTGCGCTTTTCGACCGGCGTGGCTGATGCTGATTCTCATGTCGAAGCGCCCGGCGCCCTGCGGATCAACGAGCAGCCGGCGGACGACAACTACCGCTCGATACTCGGCGAGTGGGGTTTCAACGGCCATCGCGCCATCTATGAGGCGCTGCAGCCGATCGCACCGGCGCGCCCGTTTGCAATGGCGCCGCACGGCAGCCGGGCGAGCGCTGCCACGTTGCTCCCGGGTCAAACCGTGGACGGCCGCGTCTGGCTTGGCCGGCATGAGCACTGGTACAAACTGCAACTGCCGGCAACGAACAACATGCTCGACATCTCCCTGGCAGGTGAACACAACGTGCGGACCGTCCTGACGCTGGAGGCAGCGGATGGCGAAACCTTGCCACTGCGCGAAATCGAGCGACGGACGAACCTGCACCGGCTGGAAGCATTCACAGATCCCGGCAGCACAGTGTTCCTGCGAGTTGTGGAACCCCCGCGTAACGTGGTCTTCGCCTGGGATACCAGTGCGAGTGTCGGTGCGTACCTGCCGGTGATCTACAACGCCATGGCCGCCTACGCGCGCGACCTTGTCCCGGGGCGGGATGCCGCGAACCTGATGCCGTTCGGCAGCCAGCTGCTCATGCGGGACTGGCATGGCGAACCCTACCTGTTGCAGACCATCCTCAACGAGTATCCGCGAGGTGAAAGCTCCAGCGCATCAGAACAAACGTTGGCCCGCGCGAGCGATGCGCTGGCCGGGCGTGCCGGAACCAAAGCAATCGTACTGATCACGGATGCTGCGACCAGCCGTGATACGCGCGCCTGGGATGCCTTCGACAACGTGCGTCCTCGCGTCCTCGCTTTAGGTCTCGATTCGCACGGCGCATTCAATCGCGACCCGCCACGTGAGCAGGATCTGCTGCAGGACTGGGCTCACGTCAATGGCGGGCACTACTCGCATTTGCGCAGTGAAGGCGAGATGGAGGTTGCCTTTGATCGCGCGACTCTGCTGCTGCGTGAACCGGCCCCCTATTCGTTGACCGTCAATACGGCGTTCCGCGAAGCGCCGGGGCCGGGTGAGCTGTCGGTCAAGAGCAGCGTCACGGCCGGCACAGGTGATGTTGGAGCCGGCGGCGCAGTCCTCTTCATCCTCGATGCCTCGGGATCAATGCTGCAGCGACTGGA
>CAYVLL010000160.1:0-5061 GCA_964452235.1 uncultured Woeseiaceae bacterium | reverse complement strand
GGCAATGGCTACGGCAAGCTGATCGGCGAAACCCAGGTGCGGGAGTTTGGAGAGATCGAGACGCCGATACTTCTCACCTGCACCTTGTGCGTCTGGAGCGCCGCCAACGCGCTGAAGGAATGGGTGTACAAGCAACCGGGCATGGGCGAGCACACGGTCAATCCGGTGGTCGGCGAGACCAACGACGCACGGGTCAACAACATGTGGGCTGATCCCGTACAGCGCGATCAGGTTTTCGCGGCACTGAACGATGCCGATAGCGGACCGGTTGCCGAAGGCAGCGTCGGTGCCGGCACCGGCACCCAGGCCTTCGCCTGGAAGGGCGGTATCGGGACGAGCTCGCGCGTTCTGCCCAAGTCGCTTGGAGGCTATACGATCGGTGTGCTGGTGCAGACCAATTTCGGCGGAGTCCTGACGATGAATGGCGCCCCGGTAGGGCGCGAGCTTGGCAGCTATTCGTTCAGGGAGCAGCTGGAAGCCGTGCCTGAGGAAGGAAACCAGGAAGACGGCTCGATCATGATGGTCGTCGCAACCGATGCACCGCTCAGCGCACGCAGCCTCGAGCGGCTTTCCATGCGTGCGATGATGGGGCTCGCCCGAACGGGATCTTTTGCGAGCAATGGTTCCGGCGACTATGTCATTGCCTTTTCCACGGATCCTTCCGGTCGCAAGCCGCGCGGCGGTGACAAACCGGTTGCGGTGCAGACGCTGACGAACGAAGCGATGTCACCCCTCTTTGCCGCGACCGCCGAAGCCACGGAGGAGGCTGTCTATAACGCAATCTTCAAGGCGACGACGGTCGAGAGTTCGCGCGGCACGCTGGAAGCCATTCCAGTGGACGCACTCGTGCGCGTGCTCGAAAAATACAACGTGCTGCGTTGGGACAGGATGTTGGCCCCATCGGCAGGTGTGGAGGATTAAATAAACGCCGTAGGAGCGCGCCCTGCGCGCGAATGCGCAGGCGGTAAATCAAGTCGCGCGCAGGGCGCGCTCCTACGGGGAATTTGGTCTACTTTGTGCGACTATGGTTGCTTGTAGACTTTGCCGCCGCGCATGACAAACGATACCTGTTCCAGCACGCGAATGTCGTCGAGCGGGTTACCGGGAACGGCAACAATATCCGCCATCTTGCCGGCCTCGATACTGCCGTGGGTGTCAAAAATACCGAGAAACCCGGCCGCAACGCTCGTCGCTGACTGAATTGCTTCCATCGGGGGCATCCCGCCCTCGACCATCAGTGCGAACTCCTGCGCATTGTCGCCATGCGCCGATACGCCGGAATCGGTGCCGAACACGATCGGCACACCGGCTTTATACGCTCGCGCAAACGTATCCTGGATGATGGGCCCTATTTCCGCTGCTTTCGGTCGTACGAGTTCCGGAAAAAAGCCGTCGATTTCGGCTTGTTGGGCAACCCAGTTGCCTGCCAGAATCGTCGGCACGTAGTACGTGCCATTTTCCTTCATCAGACGCATGACCTCATCGTCCATGTAGGTACCGTGCTCGATCGATGCAACGCCCGCGATTACCGCGCGCTTCATACCCTCGGTGCCATGCGCGTGCGCTGCAACACGCATGCCGTAATCGCGTGCCGTCTCGACGATGGCGCGCAATTCCTCTGCCGTGAATTGCGGGTTCTGCCCGCTTTTGGCGACGCTTAGTACGCCACCGGTCGAGGTGATCTTGATCCAGTCTGCGCCGTCCTTGTAACGCTGGCGCACGGCCTTGCGCGCATCGTCAACACCGTTGACCACGCCTTCTTTCGGCCCCGGGTCGCCCATGATGTGGCCGGCCCATCCGTTGGTCGGATCGCCATGACCCCCGGTTGAGCTGAGCCCTTTCGCCGCGGTGATGACCATCGGTCCCGGGACATCACCGTCGTCAATAGCTTTGCGCAGTGCGACCGAGACATTGAAGCCATCGCCCAGGTTCCTGACAACAGTGAAGCCGGCTTCCAGTGTACGTTTCGCATACATTGCGGCATCGAACGCGTAATCCGCTTCATTCGTGATGAAACCGCGCAGCCGGCTGTCCTGTGAATATTCGCCGGTCAGGTGGGTGTGCATGTCCATGAGTCCGGGTAACACCGTTTGCTGGCGCAGGTCGATGACCGTATCGCCTTCGGCGGCGGAGACATAGCCACGGTCAATCGCAACGATCCTGTCACCATCGATGCGTACCGTAACTTCCGATATCGGCCGGTTGGATACGCCGTCGATCAACCGCCCGGCATGCAGCAGCGTGTCAGCAGCAGCCGAACTTGTTGCAACCAGGCATGCCGTCAGAAAGAGTCCTCTGCGTGTCATATCGTTATTCCTTATATTCTGATTGTCACGGTATGGAGCGGAATGCCGCGATGCGGAGCACTGAATTATGCCTCAATGAGCTGCTGTTCTGCAGTGCCGTGCCGCAAGCACCGCCGCTTCACAGAAAAAAGCGCTGCAGTTGTGCGAGAATGCTGCGCAAACGGCCCGGTGAAGCGGTCGGGGACTGATATTCAAGGCGTCAGGCGGAGGGGCACATGGCGGGATCGGCACATGCAACCGAACAATGGTCATCCAGGCTGGGCTTCATGCTGGCAGCGATCGGATTTGCGGTCGGCATCGGCAATATCTGGCGATTCCCGTATGTGACCGGCGAAAACGGCGGCAGCGCTTTTCTGTTCGTGTATCTCCTTTGCGCGTTCGGTATCGGGTTGCCGTTGCTCATTGCAGAGCTGACGATCGGACGCCGCGGCCGACGCAGCGCGTCCGGCAGTATTCGTGCCGTCGCGTCAGAAGCCGGGACAAGCAGCCGCTGGGGCAACGTGGGCGGGCTTGCTGTTATTTGCGTATTCATCATCCTCTCCTACTACACCGTTATTTCCGGATGGACGCTGGACTACTTCATTCGTGCGGTGAACGGGTCGTTCGAGGGGATCGACCGAAACGCGTCGGATACGATGTTCGCACTTCTGCTGGACAACCCATGGCAATTACTGTTCTGGAACACGGTCGTCCACCTGCTCGTGTACCTGATTGTACGGCGAGGCGTACAGGCGGGAATCGAGCGCGCCGTCAAAGTGCTGATGCCGGCATTATTCCTCGCGCTGGTGTTCATGGTTATTTACGGCGCGCTGGCAGGAGATATGGCGGCTGCCATGGAGTTCCTGCTAAAGCCCGACTTTTCCAAGGTGACCTTCCAAACCGTAATGATCGCCATCGGCCAGGCGTTTTTCTCGATTGGAATTGCGATGGGGGCCCTGATCACTTTCGGTTCCTACCTGCCCGACGACTATTCGATTCCCGGCTCTGCCACAGCCATTATCCTGGCGGATACCGGAGTTGCGCTGCTTGCCGGCTTTGCCATTTTCCCGTTGGTGTTTGCATTCGGCTTGCCACCGTCGAGCGGTACAGGACTTATTTTCCAGACGCTGCCCCTTGCTTTCGGGCAGATGCCCGGCGGCCAGATCGTCGGGGGCATTTTCTTCGTGTTGCTCATCGCTGCGGCGTTGTCGTCGTGCATCGGCTGTGCGGAAGCCGTGGTGTCCTGGGTGGACGAGCACTGGGGCATCAGGCGCAGCAAGGGCATCCTGCTGGTAACCGGTGCTGCCTGGCTTCTCGGTATTCTGACTATCCTGTCGCTGGGCACGTGGTCCGGCTTTTACCCGTTGAACTTCATTCCGGCCTTCGCGGGCAAGACAATATTCGATTCACTGGACTTCCTGGCTGCGAATATCCTGCTCCTGCTTGGAGGTCTGCTGACCTCTGTGTTCATCGGCTGGTTCGTGCCGAAACGTCTCAAGCTTGAAGAAATCGGCGTCGCTGATGGCCTGTTCTTCGGCTTCTGGCGCATCATGATTCGCTTCGTCATTCCACCGGTGCTTCTCGTGGTCCTCGTTATGGGCATTTCCGAGTGAGCGGCTGACGCGCGCGTGGCCACGCTGGTCATTGGCGGCGGGTTGCTGGGACTCAGTACCGCAATAGCTTTGCTGGAACGCGGCGAAACGGTTCGTGTGCTGGAGTCACGTGCTGATGTGGGTCTCGAAACCAGTTTCGCCAATGGTGGACTGCTGACACCGTCGATGCCCGAACCGTGGAACGGTCCCGGCGTGCTCGGTCAACTGGCTGCCTCGCTGTTCGATAACCACTCTGCGATGAAACTGCGATTACGCACTGTACCGGCGCTCCTGCCCTGGGGGCTGCGGTTCCTGCGCAATTCGAGCACTGACCGATACCTTCAGGCCTGCCGGCAGAATTTTGAGCTCGCACGTTATTCGATGTTGGAATTCCAGCAGTTGGCTACACGGCTGAAGCTCGACATCGACGCAGCGAACCACGGTGTCCTGGCCGTTTTTCGCAGCGATCGGGCATTGCAGGCACGTCTCGCGGTGTCAACGCAGCTTGCCGAGGCCGGTATGCGCTTTTCTGTGCTGGACGCCGAGGCGGCAGTAGCGGCAGAACCGGCCCTGACAGGGGTTCGCAACAGCATTGCCGCGGCGATCCATTTTCACGACGATGCATCCGGTGACGCCCACCTCTTTTGCCAGGGATTGAAGAAGGCGCTGCTGCAAAGCGGTGTTGCACTGGACTTCAATCAGTCCATTCTTGGTCTCCAGGTAAAAAACCAACGGATTTGTGCTGTCGAGACCGCGACGGAAACCATACCGGCAGAGCGGGTGGTGGTTGCTGCCGGCGTACGCAGTGCTGCGCTGCTGAAATCAGCCGCAGTTCCAGTGTCGGTGCAACCGGTCAAAGGTTACTCTGTGACACTGCCATTGCCACAGGCGGTAAGTGGCCCGCGTATCCCGATACTCGACGATGCCATGCACGCGGTTGTAACTCCGCTCGGCAATCGCCTGCGCGCAGTCGGTACTGCCGAGTTCAATGGTTTTGACACGCGCATCGACCAGGGGCGAATAGATAACCTGATGCGGGTCCTGCAGTCGCTGATGCCCGATATCAATTCGCATCTCGATCATGCACTTGCCGTACCGTGGGCGGGCCTGCGCCCGATGAGCAGCGACGGCAAGCCGTACATCGGGCCGACTGCCGTCGACGGGTTGTTCGTCAACACCGGGCA
>CAYVLL010000159.1:0-5067 GCA_964452235.1 uncultured Woeseiaceae bacterium | reverse complement strand
TTTCTGTCGATCCGTTGCAACCCTCCGCCATCGACGAGCTGCGTCACTGGCGAGGCAGTCGCGAGTTGGTGGGCTTAAAGCTGCATCTGACCGCATCGACGGTCGACATCCGAAGCGTTACGGATCGCCGCTTGCTCGCTGACGTTATTCGTGAGGCAGCCGCGCAACGGCTTCCAATCACAATTCATATTGGCGGCGGCAGCCTCGATGCATCGGATGCCGGGACCTTCATCCGCACGATCCTGCCAGCTGCCTCCCCGTCGTGGGTGCAGATCGCGCACGCGGGTGGCGGTTTGCCGTTGCAGTCTGACAATCACAGCCGCGTGTTGGAAGTTTTCGCCGATCACATCGCGCGCGACGATCCGCTCACGAAGCGGGTGCTGTTCGATCTGTCCTACGTGCCAGCGCCTGAGGAAGACGCAGCGGAAGTATCGTCGCTGGCCCTGCAGATGCGCCGCATCGGCATCGACAGGTTCCTTTTCGGCTCAGACTACAACGTACTTACGCCAGAGGAGGCAGCCCGCTTCATCGAGCGTCTCGGCCTAGAGCCGAAAGAACAAGAACGCTTGCGTCAGAATTGCGCGCCGTGGGATTGCCCGGATCCGGCCCGCGCAGGTCAACCGCCATTATCCGATGCGACGGTCAAGCCCCTCCGATTCCTTCGCGCTACGGTCCTGCGAACGCCGCGTGATGCCGGCGCGGATGCGACGCATGCCGGCATAGGCAACGAGGGCGACGGCCGGCACGCAGGCGATCATGATCATTGCCCGGTTCAGCGGCAGCCCGGACTCGATCAGGCTTTCGACCAGGATTCCGATCAGGCTGACAACGTAGTAAGTAACGGCAGCGACTGACAGGCCCTCGACAGTTGCCTGCAACCGCAGCTGGAATTCCGCGCGGCGGTTCATCGATGCGAGCAGCGCCTGGTTTTGCTGCTGGCGCGTAATGTCCACACGTGTCGACAACAACTGGGTCGCGCGCGCCATGCGCAGCACCAGCGACTGCTGGCGCGCGGCAACGGCCTGGAACGTCTTGAATGCCGGTTTGAGTCGCCGCGAGTTGAACTCGTCGAAGGTCTGCAGCCCGGGTATCCGGCCCTCGCGTAACTCCTTTATACGCTGCTGCACAATTTCGTAATACGCGTTGGCGGCGGCAAAGCGGTAATCGCTTTTCAGGTGACGCGTCTGGTTCTCGGCCGCCAGTGTCGTCAGGCGCTTCAGCATCGCCTGCTCGTGCTGCGACTCTGATTCGACCAGCACCTCGCTGATCGAGGTCAGCTCCCGTTCGCTGCGATCGAGCACCGGCGACAACTCGCGCGCAACCGGCAATGCAAGCAGCATCATCATCCGGTAGGTTTCGATCTCAAGGAGGCGCTGCATGTTGCGGCCACATTGTGTCGCCGACATGGAGCGGTTCAGCAGCAGCAGGCGCGTGAAGCCATCCTCGCGAATCCAGAGATCGGTCAGCGCAATGGCCGCACCGTCGGCGATGCGCGATCCGATCAGCATGTTGCCGTCGAAGTAGCGCGCACTGATTACATCAAAGTCCGGTTCTTCATCGGTGCCTGCAACGATGCTGGCGTGAACGGCAACAAGTAGCTCACCGCCCATGTTCGCCAGCCAGTCGCCCGGCACGCGCCGGATTGGCGGCGAATCGAAGGGTGCCTCGCCGACTTGTTCAGTGATGAACGAATAACGCGCAAATTCGGTATGCCGTTCCCAGCGCAGGCGCAGCTCGTCGAATTCCGCTGTGTAGTGATTGTCCCCGGAGCGGGGTGCCGGGCCACCAAGACGTGCGGCAAGATCGGTGAGCAACGCGGTGCGTTCGTCTTGATCGGCCGCCGCCGGCGTCACGCGCACCAGGTAAGACAGTTCGCACGGCGTCGCCAGGCTGCCGGGTGGACGCGCATGCACCTCGTCGTTGAGCTCGCGCCGCCGCGGATGATCGATGATCAACGTGTCGGTCCCCATCGTGAAATGATCCACAGGTACGGGCCGCATCGACGATTTGCCGAAGGACAGGAAATACTAGCGTGTCGGCGAGGCCGGGGGAATGGCGATAAACGCCCGCTCGACAAGGCTCGCCGCCGCGGCTCCGTCGCCCCCAAAGTACGCCGTCAATGTCCGGATCTGGGATACAGGTCCGTACGGCCGCTTTTTCCGCAGTGGATACTGGCCCCATGAAAGCAGCCGGGCAGCAATCGAATTCTGCGACTCACGACGGCGCGTTTCGCACGGTGTGGCTGTCCGACGTTCACCTCGGGTCGCGAGCCTGCCGTGTGGGCCTGTTGCTCAATTTCCTGCGCCAGACCCATTGCGAGCAACTGTACCTCGTCGGCGACATCATTGATCTCGAAAGTTTGCGACAGCGCTTCTTCTGGCCGCCAAGCCACAGCGAAGTGTTGCAACTCATATTGCAGAAAAGCCAGGAAGGGACCCGGGTGATTTTCATCCCCGGCAACCACGATGACGAACTGCGCGCACTTGCCGGAGTTAAATTCGGCAACATCGAGGTGTCGCTGGAAACGATCCATACGACACGCAGCGGGCAGCGCCTGCTGGTGTTACACGGTGACCAGTTCGATGCGTTTGTCCGGGGACGCTCGTTCGGTGTGCTGCTGGGCGGATTCGCCTGCCGGAGCCTGCTGACAGTGAATCGCTTCGTACATTGGCTGCACGATCTTACAGGACGGCCGTACTGGTCGCTGGCGCAGCACGTAAAGTCCCGGTTTTCCTTCGCAAGGCGTTACGTCGAACGTTTTCAAAGCGCGACCCTCGAGGCTGCCCGCGAAGCCGGGGTCGATGGCGTTATCTGCGGACACATCCACAAAGCCGATAAGGTCGACATCGACGGGCTTCTTTACTGCAATGACGGCGACTGGGTCGAGAGCTGCACGGCGCTGGTTGAAAACAAGGCGGGCGAGTTGTCACTTCTCAGATGGCGGCCGGCCGTTTCCGCCGTCGCAGCGTCAGCTGCGTCAACGGAGCCGGTCTGGGGTGGTGGGACAATCGCAGCGGCGAGCCGCGCGTCAGCGGAGTGAATTCCCTTTTCGATGCCCATTCGATAGACATCGAGCACACAACGATGAATCTTGGGGCTGAGTCCGGTCACGAGGCCGCGCTGCGATCGCCGGGCGGTTCCTTTGTGATATCTGCGTTCTCCGGCTCCGGTCCCCTTTGGCCGAGCACACGTCGGTCGATGAAAATTGACGCCACGAGGTCACCGGCGACGTTGACTGCCGTCCGGCTCATGTCGAGCAGGCGGTCGACGCCGATGATCAGCGCGACACCAGCAGGCGGTACGCCGATCGTGCCGAGGATGCTCGCGAGAATCACGATGCCGACGCCCGGCGTCGCGGGTGATCCGATCGAGGCGCCGACTGCCATCGCGATAATGAGGACCATGCCCCCGGTTGAAACATCGACCGCGAATACCTGGGCCAGGAATATTGCCGCTACGGCCTGATACAGAGCCGTGCCATTCATGTTGATGGTCGCGCCGAGCGGAATCACGAACTGCGCTACACTGGAGCGGACGTGGAATTTCTCGACTGCGGTCTTCATCGACAACGGCATCACCGCGGCCGAGCTCGACGTGCTGAACGCCAGGAGCAAAAGCTCGCGCGTGTCCGCAAGAAAGCGCCGCGGATTCAGGCGCGTGACCAGATGCAGGAAGACCAGGTAGAGGGCAAGCATCAGCAGCAGGCCGAGCAGGACTGTTCCCACGTAGACGCCAAGGCCCGCCAGCGTCTGCCAGCCGGTGCGGCTCGTAAGCTGGGCCATTAGGCCGAAAACGGCGAACGGCGCGATGGTCATGGCCCAGCGCACGACCGCCATGCACACTTCCTGCAGCGAGCCGAGCAGCTCGAGCATGGGCTGCGCCGATTTCTTCGGCAGCGAAAGTAGCGCGACGCCGATGATGAAGGCGAAAAGCACGATCTGCAGCATCTCGCCTTGCACCAGCGCGTTGAGCGGGTTTTCGGGTAGCAGGTCAATAACCACTTCCGGGAGTTCCCGCAGCATCGGCGGTGCCGTCGATGTCACGTCGGCGTGAGCTTCGCCAGCGATATCCGCGCGGTCTCCGAGCGGGAGGTAGCTGCCGGGCTTGATGGTCAGGGCGAGCTGGATCCCGATGGTTGCGGCGATCGCGGTCGTAACGACGAAAAAGCCGGTGACCCAAAGCCCGAGTTGCTTCAGCCTCGCGGTGTCTCCACCTGCCGCAAGCCCTCTGACGATTGAGGCGAACACCAGCGGCACAACGATCATCTGGATCGTCACGAGAAACAGGCGGCCGGGAAACGCCAGCCAGTTGCCCACGACGAGGCTGGTCTCGGGATCCAGCAGACCGACGCCCGGGCCGATCCCAATGCCGACCAGCAAGCCCAGCATCATTCCGATCAGGACCTGCAGCCAAAGCTTGCCCCGAACCAGCCGGCTCAGGTATCCGCTGGACGCTGCCAGGGATTTGCTTTCGGAAGCCACTCGTCAGTCAAATCCTGCATGCGCCCGGCTTTGAGACTGGCCGGTCTCGGTCCGGGCGTTGCGAATTACTGGCTTCGAAGCCTGCCCTCAAGAACAAGCCGCTAGGCCGACGCCGGCCAGGCGAAATCAGGCCGCAGCCCCTCGTACACCGGACGCCCGTCCTTCGGTTTCGCAGCACCCGTCGACGCATCGAAAAACGCGTGGTAGGTCGCCGGCAGTTTCGCGGCGTCGAAGCCCATCAGGTTCGGCACGATGGCGCGTATCCGCTTTTGCTTGTCGTCGAGCATCACCGGCGTGCCGCAAGTCTTGCAGACGCAGAGCTCGAGCGGCCCGTCCGGGTTTTGGTCGTTGAACGGCTGGCGTTTCAATTCGCCGGGTTTATCCACCTTGAGATCGCCGTGCTTGAAAAAGACGACGTGCGTACTCGTCTGCCCCGTCACGCGCTTGCAGACGGAGCAGTGGCAGGTATGGTTATCGATCGGGTCTTTGTCGGCGTGTGTATGGACGTGGTCGCAGCCCCCTGCATACTTGTTGGCCATGGCAAGGTTACCTCCTCTTGTCGGAGATTCGTTTGCACCGAAAGCAG
>CAYVLL010000158.1:0-5074 GCA_964452235.1 uncultured Woeseiaceae bacterium | reverse complement strand
GGCCCGTGGCGATATCGACGATCTCGTGCTGCGCATGGAGGCATTCATTGTTGATGAATACCGCCGCGGCGGCATCACGGCACGAGCCCGATCAAAGCTGGACGCAGCACTCGCGACGTTGCGCGAGCCGCGAAATAAGCCGCCGCCATCAGACGGCCCTATTGCCGGCGCTTGACGTCACGTCCGCTCAGCAGGTCATCGAGTGAAGGCGGCGGATGGTCGGGCCCCATCCGGCCGGCTTTCAAGCGTCCGCGATATTCCTTGTAGGCGCGCATCGCCTGGTAGCCGAAGATCCAGCAGATCGGCAGGTTGGCCCACATCATGACGCCGAGACCGATGCCGGTCATGTTGTCCAGGTCGGCATCCGTCTGGATGTGTCCCAGGGTGGCCAGCACAATGAGCGAGCAATAGAACAGCTTGAACGGCAGCACGCCCTTGTCGCCGGCGAGATAGATTGCGCCCTGCTCGCCGTAGTATGCCCACGCGATGATGGTGGAGATGCCGAAAAGCCAGGACGCAACGGTGATCAGCCATTTGCCGAGACCCGGCGTGACACTATCCAGCGCTTTGGCGGTCAGGGTGGCGCCGACGTAAGTCTTGTAAAGCCCGTCGCCAACAATCTGCGGCTGCGTATCACCGGGCAGGACATTCCAGCGGATCACATGGCCTGATTCGGTTGCCGATACCGTCCCGGCGACCTGGTGCCTGCGTTGTCCCGTAGCGGGATTCACATCCGCATCCACCACCATTGTTACGGCTTCGCCATCACGCCAGTCGCTGCCTGGCGCCCGCGTGGCCGCAAATTGCCAGCCTGCCGACGTCTGTTCTACCTGCGGAAGGTCAATCAGCGTGACATCCGGTGCGCGATTCCATATGCCTGTCGCCAGAATGATCAACGCGGTGAAAGTGCAGACGACAATAGTATCGATGAATGGCTCGAGTCCCGCGACAAGACCTTCACGAGCCGGTTCGTCGGTCTTCACCGCGGAGTGTGCAATGGGCGAAGACCCCTGTCCCGCTTCGTTGGAAAACACGGCGCGCTTCATGCCAAAGAGAAATGCCGATGCGGCCGTACCGCCGATGAATGCGCCGGTCGCCTCGGTCGGCGTGAACGCATTGCTGATGATCAGGGCGAACATGCCGGGAATTGCGTCGAAATTGACCAACAACACATAAGTACCCGCGATGAGGTACAGGGCGACCATGAACGGCACCAGCAGTCCGGCGACCCGACCTATACGCTGGATGCCGCCGATAATGACGGCCGCAACCACTGTCGCCACGACGACACCGCTGATCCATCCGGGAACGCCGAAGTACTCCTTGGTAACGCCGGCGATGTTCCACGCCTGGAACATGTTGCCGCCGGTCGACGCCGACGTTATCAGGCACAGGCAAAAGATGACGGCGATTACCTTGCCCAGCCAGGCAAGCTCGGGCTTCATCCGCGCCAGTGCCTTGTCCGCTACCCACATCGGGCCGCCGTGCGGGTTCTCCGGGTCGTCGGTATTGCGATACATCATCGACAGCGTGACTTCGGTCAGCTTGATCGACATGCCAAGGAAGCCAACCACCCACATCCAGAAAATGGCGCCTGGGCCGCCGAGTGTGATGGCAAGCGCGACACCGCCGATGTTGCCGAGTCCTACCGTACCCGACAGCGCTGCGGACAGTGCCTGAAAATGATTGATCGCGCCCGGGTCGTCGGGATCGTCGTAGACACCGCGAATGACCGCTGGCGCATGCGTCAGCGCGCGATATTGTGAAAAGCCACTCCAGATCGTGAACAGGACACCGGTGCCGACGATGCAGTAAAGCCAGGTTTCATTCCACAGAACCGTGTTGATCGATGCAAGAATGTCGCTCAGGTTTGCCATACCGCTCCCCGTGAACTTGTACCCTGAATGGATGATCTCGTGGCGAGATCAGGTGGCTTGCGCGACGAATAATCAGCCGCGACGGATGCCTTCCATGATGGCGGTAACGCCCATGCCCCCGGCAGTGCACACTGAAATCAAGCCGCGCCCGGTACCTTTTTTCTGCAGCAACTTGGCCATAGTGGCGACAATTCTTGCGCCGGTTGCGGCGAACGGATGACCGATCGCGATACTGCCGCCCATCACGTTGAGCTTTGCCAGGTCGATCGGTCCAAGCGGCTCATTACGACCGAGCTTCTCGCGGCAGAACTTTTCCGATTGCCAGGCCTTCAGCGTGGCAATGGTCTGCGCCGCGAATGCTTCGTGTATCTCGTAGAAGTCGAAATCCTGCAAGCGAAGGTTGGCGGTCTTGAGCATGTCGGATACAGCATAGGCCGGAGCCATGAGAAGACCGTCGACATCGACGAAGTTGACAGCAGCGACCTTGCAATGGGTCAGATAGGCGGCGACAGGCAGGTTCTTTTTCCGCGCCCATACTTCGGAGGCGAGCAGTACAGCGGCTGCGCCGTCGGTCAGCGGCGTGCTGTTTCCGGCGGTCAGGGTTCCGTTCTCGCTCCGATCGAACACCGGTTTGAGCGCACTGAGTTTCTCATAGGTCGAATCGGCACGGATATTGTTGTCCCGGTCGGCACCCTGGAAGGATACGACCAGGTCATCGAAAAATCCGCTGTCGTAGGCTTTCGCGGCCTTCATGTGGCTGGCCAGCGCCAGTTGATCCTGGTGCTCGCGGGAGACCTCGAACTCTTTTGCAGTCAGCTCGGTGCTCTCACCCATGGATAGCCCGGTGCGCGGCTCCACGACTCCGGGAAGTACCGGCTTGAAATGTTTTGGGCGAAGCTTCAACCACGGGGACAGTTTCTGCCAGAAACTCCTGCCGCGATAGCTCTCCATGAGGAGGCTGCGATAGGCATCCGGGTAAACGATGGGTGCATCGCTGATCGAATCCGTACCGCCGGCGATTCCGGCCTCGATCTGTCCGAGGGCGATCTTGTTGCCGATCTGTATGCAGGCCTCCAGGCTCGTGCCGCAGGCTCGCTGGAGGTCGACGCCGGGAGTTTTGAGCGACAGTCCGGAGCCGATAACGCTCTCACGCGCGAGGTTCCAGTCGCGCGAATGTTTGATTACGGCACCGAGCGCGACGTCGCCGATGACCTGGCCCTTGAGGTCGTACTTCTCGACCATCGCCCGAAGCGTGGCCGTCATCATGTCCTGGTTCGAGCTTTTGGCGTAGCTCGTGTGCGCCCGGCAAAAAGGAATACGCAAACCGCCGATGACCGCAACGCGAACCGCCCGTCCGTCATGCCACATCTTTTCCCCCGTCGTAGCCGCCGCGCGACCCTAAGTCATTCGTTTCGGGGGACAGTGTACCTGATTGAGCTGCCGGTCTGCGGCAACGCTATGTGTCGCAATCATTTAGGTACACTGTGCCCGGAACCACAAGAATCAATTCAGCAGTCCGATGACAGCCTTTACCTCCGCACCGACCTGGTTAGTCGAGACCAAGGCACTGCTGCGTCTCGCCGGGCCCCTGGTCGTCAATACTTTATCGATTGCCGGCATGCAGTTTGCCGATGCCGTAATGGCAGGCCGGCTCGGCGCAGAGGCTCTCGCAGCGGTTGCCGTCGGTGCCGGCGTGTGGCTCCTGGGATTCACGGTGTGCCTCGGGCTCATGATGGCGATCGCGCCGATCGCCTCGCGATATTACGGGGCCGGCGAGCTTGATATGATCGGGCGCTATACCCGCCAGGGCATCCTGCTCGGGGTACTCATCGGCATTTTCTTTATCGCTGTCGTGTACCTCTTTGTTGGCCAGGCGCTGGTCTTGTTCAATATCGACAGTACGTTTCGTGACCTGACGGCGGGCTATGTGCGGGCCATTGCGCTGGGTGCGCCAGCCATCTGTGTCTTCCTTGCCCTGCGGTTTACCTCCGAGGGTATCGGATTCACGCGGCCGATCATGTACACGTCCCTGTTCGGCCTCGTCTGCAACGTATTCTTCAATTTTGTCTTCATGTACGGCCACCTGGGAGCACCGGCCATGGGCGCCGTCGGCTGCGGCCTGGCCAGTGCCGTCACGATGTGGCTGATGATGTTCATGTTGGGAACCTGGGTTGTTTTACACCCGCGCTATCGCCCATTGCAGATATTTGCCCGATTGCCGCCCGTGCGGCTTGCGGTGCTGGCGGAAATCGTGGTCCTCGGTGCGCCGATTGCCGTGACCATTACCGCTGAAGTGGGCCTGTTTGCGGCCGTGTCCATTCTGATGGGAACCCGCAGCGCGGAGATCACCGCCGCTCACCAGATTGCGATCAATTTCGCTTCGACGATGTTCATGGTGCCCCTGGCTCTGAGTTCCGCAATCACGATACGCATCGGCCACGCCCTGGGCGCCGGCAATCCTGCAGCGGCAAAATTCAGTGGCGTTACCGGCATTTCCCTATGTGCCGTGTTCATGGCCTGCTCTGCTGCATTCCTCTTGGTGTTTCGCGACGGCGTCGTCAATCTTTATACCAACGACACCGCGGTTCAGGCCATAGCCATCAACCTGCTGCTCATGGCGGCGGTGTTTCAGATTGCGGATGGTGTTCAGGTCGGCGCGGCGGGCGCATTGCGCGGTTACAAGGATATGCGCGTTGCCATGGTGGTCACTACGATTGCTTACTGGGTCCTCGCCTTTCCACTGGCCTGGCTTGCGGCGATAACGTATCAGGCACCACCGGAGTATATCTGGGCAGGTTTCGTACTCGGGCTGTCAGTGGCTGCGATACTTCTGACACTGCGTTTCCGCAGTGTGGCCAGCAGGGCGCTCAGCCTGAGCCCCGGGCAAATCGCGGCGATCCAGCCGCGCTGATTGGCTTTGTTCCCGGACTGTCAACCACCCTGGCCGAAGGTCGGTGCGTCACCGGCCAGGAACTCGGCTTCGTCGGGTGTGTTCTTGCGATTGAGCAAACGATTGCGGTGCGGAAAACGCCCATAGCGCTCGACGATGTCCCGATGCAGTTCCGCGAACTGTGCGATGGTCTCGAAGGTTTCGCGATAGGTTGGCGATACTGCGTCCGCCAGGCGGCGGTATATCTGCACAGACTTCGCCTGCACCTTGCGTGACTCGGCATGCTGCAAGGGCATGTAATAGAACA
>CAYVLL010000157.1:3306-5101 GCA_964452235.1 uncultured Woeseiaceae bacterium | reverse complement strand
CCGCGCCGGAAAATGCGCTGATGGCGACCGGCACTTCATAGATGCTCTGTTCGCGTTTCTTCGCGGTAACGGTTATTTCCTCGAACAGCGATTCCTCGTCGATTGCCTGTTGGTCGATTGCCTGTTGGGCCAGGGTGGTGCCGGACGCGCCGGCGATTGATGCGGCCAGGGTGGCGCACATCCAGAGTTTCGATTGCATGACAATTCCCCCGCGGAATGCATTAATTTGCTGAGTGGCCGGGATACCGGCCGGCGACATTAGACACCCGGCAAAGGCGGCTGTCGAGTGGCCGTCGCTCGCCGCGGCAGCACCTCGTAGGAGCGCGCCCCGCGCGCTCCAACAATGCCCGGAAAATAGGGACAGTGACCTAATTTATATCGGTGTCCCGGTCGGTGAATGGTCGCAGTCGGTGGGGCTCCTGTGCCATAGTCGTTGCGAGGCAGTCACGATCGGGCACGCATGTTATTCACGGACGTTATAAGGAAAAAGCGCGACGGCGGGGAGCTGTCGCAGGACGAAATCCAGCTATTTGTCGATGGCCTCGGCGATGAAAGCCTGCCGCCGGAGCAGGTCTCGGCGCTGGCGATGGCCATTTTTCTCAATTCGATGTCTTTCGACGAGGCGGCGCACCTTACCCGGGCGATGGCGTCTTCAGGCACGGTACTTGACTGGAGCGGCCACGACCTCGACGGTCCCGTGGTTGACAAGCACTCGACCGGCGGTGTCGGCGACAAGGTAAGTTTCCTGCTCGCGCCGATTGCGGCGGCCTGCGGCTGCTACGTCCCGATGATCTCCGGGAGGGGGCTCGGCCACACCGGCGGAACGCTCGACAAGGTCGGCGTGATTCCCGGTTACAACCCGATGCCTGGCTTCGACCTCTTCGCACGGGTTGTCAAGGAAGCGGGCTGTGCGATCATCGGGCAGACCGGCGAACTCGCACCCGCCGATCGTCGTTTCTACTCGATTCGCGACGTCACCGGGACGGTGGAGTCCGTGCCGCTGATAACGGCGTCGATCCTGTCGAAGAAAATCGCGGCAGGGCTCGATGCACTGGTGATGGACGTGAAGGTTGGCTCGGGCGCGTTCATGCGCACGTTGGGGCAGGCGGAGAAACTGGCGCGCAGCCTGATCGGTACGGCCGCCGCGGCAGGGCTCCGTACGCATGCGCTGATCACGGACATGAATGAAGTGCTTGGCACGACGGCCGGAAATGCTGTGGAGATTGCAGAGTCGATGCGCTATCTGCGTGGCGAACATCGCGAGGCCCGCCTTGACGAAGTGACGCTGCAACTCACGGCGGAAATGCTGCTCATTGGCGGGCTCGAGACAGACCGGTCGGCTGCCGGGTTGCGTGTGGATGCGGCCGTGACGTCAGGGCGGGCTGCGGAGCACTTCGGTCGTATGGTGGTGGGCCTGGGCGGGCCGGCTGATTTTGTCGAAAACTACGAGAAGCACCTGCCGCGAGCGCGGGTTGTGCAGCCGGTGACGGCGGACGCAGCGGGCTACCTCGCGGAAGTCGACACCTTTGCCGTCGGCAACGCCGTGATCGTGCTGGGCGGTGGACGACGAAAACTCGACGACAAGCTCGATCTCGCGGTCGGGCTGACCGATATCCTGCCGATCGGCACGCAGGTGGCCGGGGATACACCGCTCGCCATGGTTCACGCGGCTTCGCGCGAGTCGGCGGAGGCGGTCGCGGCACTCTATAGAAAGTCGTGCCGCATCAGCGAGGAACCACCGGCGCAGCGCCCGGTTATCTGCAAGACCCTGCACGACGCGTGAGAGGCATCGCCA
>CAYVLL010000157.1:0-3206 GCA_964452235.1 uncultured Woeseiaceae bacterium | reverse complement strand
CGGACAAGCACAACAACAGGTGGTCACCGTGACACGCATCCAGGGGGAGTGACGATGGCGGGAAATTTCATCGGGTTGGCAGGCATAGTCGTGATTCTTGCCATCGCCGTGCTCCTTTCGTCGAATCGCCGCGGCATCAACCTGCGGGTGGTGTCGGCCGCGTTCGGGCTGCAGGTCGTGGTGGCGGCGTTTGTGCTCTATTTCGACTGGGGCAAGCGCGCCATCGAGGCCATGAGCAATGGCGTCATGGCCATCATCAACTATTCGCGCGCCGGCATCGACATGGTGTTCGGCGGGCTGGCATCGGAATCGGTTGGCTTCAGCTTCGCTATCAATGTGCTGCCGGTGATCGTGTTTTTCGCCTCCCTTATGTCTGTGCTCTATCACCTCAAGATCATGCAGTGGGTGGTGAAGCTGGTCGGTGGCGCGTTGCGCCGCATCATCGGTACCGGACCGGTCGAGTCGCTCAACGCCGCCGCCAATATTTTCATCGGCCAGACCGAGGCGCCGCTTGTGGTCCGACCCTATCTCAAGGGACTGACAGAGCCGCAGATGTTTGCCGTCATGACCTCCGGGCTGGCATCGGTCGCCGGCACGGTGCTCGCCGCCTATGTGCTGATGGGCGCGGAACTGAAGTACCTGCTGGCGGCCAGCTTCATGGCCGCACCGGGCGGGCTGCTGATGGCCAAGATCCTGATGCCGGACGACGAGGCCGGCGTCGACACGGTCGACAAGAGCGGCCTCATGCTCGACGAAAGCCATCATGAGAACGTCATTCTTGCCGCTGCTGTGGGCGCCGGCGACGGCGTGCGGCTGGCGGTCAACATCGGTGCGATGCTGATCGCCTTCGTCGCATTGATCGCACTGTTCAACGGCATTGTTGGCGGTGTCGCCGGCTGGTTCGGTGTCGAGGACCTGACACTGCAGAAAATTCTGGGGTGGGTGTTTGCGCCGATGATGTTTCTCCTGAGCGTGCCATGGGCGGAGGCGCAGGCGGCCGGTGCATTGTTCGGGGAGAAGCTGATTCTCAACGAGTTCGTTGCCTTCAGTCACCTGGGCGAGTACCTCGCCGGCATGAGCGATCGCACGGTCGCCATCGTCACGTTTTCGCTGTGCGGTTTCGCCAACCTGTCGTCCATTGCCATCCTGCTGGGCGGGCTCGGCAGCCTGGTGCCGGAGAAGCGCGAGCTCATCGCGCGCTTCGGCCTGAAAGCTGTCGCTGCCGGGTCGCTGTCCAACCTGATGAGCGCGGCGCTCGCCGGACTGCTGCTGACTTTCTGACGGCGCGGGATGTCGCAACGCCCGATCATCATCGATTGCGATCCGGGACAGGATGACGCCGTCAATTTGCTGCTGGCATTGCTGTCGCCGGACGATTTTCACGTCCTCGGGATCACGGCCGTCGCCGGGAACGTGCCGCTGCCGTTGACCGAGCGCAATGCGCGCCTCATGTGCGACATCGCCGGGCGCAGTGACATGCGCGTCTTCGCGGGTTGCAGCCAGCCACTTGTGCGTCGGCTGATTACAGCCGAAAACGTGCACGGCTCTACCGGCATTGACGGCATAGAAATCCGGCAACCGTCGACGCCGCTGCAATCGCAACATGCTGTCGATTTCATCATCGAGTCGCTGCTGGCCGCAGACCATGACGGGGTGACGCTGGTACCGACCGGCCCGCTGACCAACATCGCCATTGCGATGAGGAAGGAACCCGCGATCCTGCCGAAAGTGCGCGAAATCGTGCTGATGGGCGGAGCCATGCGTGAAGGCGGCAATCATTCGCCGTCTGCCGAGTTCAACATCCTGGTCGATCCGCACGCTGCGCAGATCGTGTTCGACTGCGGGCGGCCGATCGTTGCGCTGGGGCTCGATGTAACCCACCAGGTGCTCTCGACGCGAGCGCGTACCGAACGCATTCGCGCGCTGGGCACGCCGGCTGCGCTGGCGACGGCCGGCATGCTGGATTTTTTTCGCCGTCACGACAGCGCGAAGTACGGTACCGATGGGTCGCCGTTGCACGATCCCTGCACGGTTGCGTACCTGTTAAAGCCGTCGCTGTTCGAGGCACGGGAATGCAATATCGCGGTGGAGACGCAGTCGGAGCTGACCATGGGGCATACGGCCGTTGATTTCTGGGGCGTCACTGGCAAAGCGGCAAATGCGTTGTGGGTGCACGGCGTTGATGCGGATGGCTTTTACGACTTGCTGACGGAGCGCTTGTCGTGATGCGGCGAAGCAGAATCGCCCGTGATACGGGCTCCTACAGGGGCGATCGAAGCGCTGTAGGAGCCCGTATCACGGGCGATCGAACCGCTGTACGAGCCCGTATCACGGGCGATCAACTACGATGACTGTGCCACGCATCATCGTCGTCGGTTCCGTGAACCTCGATCTGGCCGCGCGCGTGTCCCGCCTGCCGGTTCCCGGCGAGACCGTGACCGGCGCCGAACTGGGCCGCTTTCCCGGCGGCAAGGGCGCGAACCAGGCGCTGGCGGCACGACGGCTCGGTGCGGAGGTCATGTTGATCGCGCGGGTCGGCAGGGATGCGGCGGCTGACGAAGCGTTGTCGTTGTTGCGCGCCGCCGGGGTCGACCTTTCGGGCTGTCTCAGCGATGACAACGCCGCGACCGGCATCGCGCTCATTTCGGTTGCACCGTCGGGGGAGAATCACATCGTCGTCGCACCGGGCGCCAATCGCCTCTTGCGGCCGGAAATGCTGGTGCTGGAGCCGGCCGATGCGATGATCTGCCAGCTCGAAGTGCCGGCCGATACCTTGTGCCGAGCCGGTGAACAGTTCGATGGATTCTTCTGCGTCAATCTCGCGCCGGCAATGGAAGTGCCTGAGGCGATCATCAAGCGCGCCGATCTCCTGGTCGTCAACGAGACTGAAGCCGCGTTCTACGGCGAACGTCTGCGTCTGAGCCAAGGCTACATTGCGCTCACGCACGGTGCGCTCGGGGCCGAGCTGATGCACGGCGGACAGGTGATCGCGCGAGCGACACCCCCAAGTGTGAAGGCCGTCGATACGACCGGCGCGGGTGATACCTTCACAGCGGCATTAACCCTGATGCTCGTTGAGGGACGACGCCCGGACGAATCGCTGGCATTCGCGTGCGCCGCCGGCGCGCTGGCAACGACCAGGCATGGCGCGCAACCCTCGATGCCGTTCCGCATCGACGTCGAAGCCCTTCTACAAAAATAATCAA
>CAYVLL010000156.1:0-5147 GCA_964452235.1 uncultured Woeseiaceae bacterium | reverse complement strand
TCGCGATGTTGACCACGGTGTACGGTGCGATGGGCACCATGCGCACTGCCGCAACTGTGAGGACGCCGTGATTCCGCATAACGCGCGATACCATGCGGTAGGCGCGGGTCGCAATTGTTTCGAACAGTTGTCCGCCTGTCCACGCGCCTATGCGGAGCCCGACCCAGCCGCTGACGAGTGAACCCGCGATGGCGCACAGGAACCCGCTCCAGGGGCCCAGGACCATACCGGTCACGGCAACCATTACCGTCAACGGGAACAGCAACAGGCCGCCGACAACATAGCCAGCCACGAACACTGGATAGATCCACCAGTTGCCACGCATCGCTTCCAGCCACTCAGCCAACTCCTCCGGGTCGGCCCATTCGGCCAGCGGCGTGTATTGCCAGGCGAGTACCAGTG
Organism: uncultured Woeseiaceae bacterium; assembly: GCA_964452235.1. GTDB lineage: Bacteria > Pseudomonadota > Gammaproteobacteria > Steroidobacterales > Woeseiaceae > IDS-8. The sequence continues at coordinate 4,745 of CAYVLL010000156.1, read as the reverse complement.
CAATGAGGCCAGCGGCCACCAGCGCGAGCCGCAGCAGTCGCGAACGATGGCGCGGCTTGGTCCTCGCGTCGAACATGTCGCCCAGAAGCGCTTCGGGGTCAAGTGGCTCGTCGGGATCAGCGGCCAGGTTGATCGTGTCAGTCAGGTCGGTGCGCTGGGTCTCACGCTCTGCCAGCGGCGCGAGTCCGCGATCGCCGCTGCGCTCTTTGTCGATGACATCCACAATCGAGCCTGACGCCAATTCCTCCTGTACTGTCGCCGGATCGACACCGAGGTGCTCGCCCAGTTGCCGGCACAGCAAGTCATGAATTCTTTGACGATTGGCATCATCCGTGCCTTCGATAGCGAGATCGCATTCTGAATCGACGCCCATCGAACGGTTGTTGAGATTCGACGAACCGATGCGGATCAGCCGGTCGTCGACGATCATCATCTTCGCATGCACCATCACCGGTATCCGCTCGTTAGCGCCCGTCCACGGGTAGCGGAAGCGCACACGTCCCGCGAGGTCATCTCGCTGCAATTTCTCAATGAACTTTTCCTGCGCGGCACCCATCGTCCGCGCCTCGAGCCAGCCTTGCGGCAACCGTGGCGTGATCGCCACCACTTCCAGCTCGGGCACTTCTTCCATGCGCGCGACCAGTGCATCCACGATGCTCTCGACTGTCAGGTACTGATTCTCGATATACACATGACGAGTAGCTGCACGAATGGAAGCAAGGTAAAGCGCCCTGACCTCGTACACTGCATCACTGGTATCGTTTGCCGGCAGCGTGCGTGCGATACCAACGGCGACGTCTGTGAAATCGGGCGCGACTCCGTCCGGCCACAACGCTTCCGCGGCCGGTACAGTGAACTCCTTGCCGGTCGCACCCAGCCAGCGCTGCTGCGTGATTTCGAGCAATGCACTTGCCGCCTCGCCGTCCACCACCATCTGCATGTCGTGAAACGGTGCGTAGGGTTCTTCGTCAGGGTCGACGCGCCGCGGGTGATCGGGGCGGTGCTCCGGGGTGTCCCAGCGCCGCACGGCAAGATCCAGGCCGCCGCAGAACGCCAACTGGCCGTCGACGATCACGAGCTTCTGGTGGTGGGAGGCGCCGAGCGGCAGGCAATTGTCGAGCTCGACATGAAATTGCCGGGGCGTGAGCCATTTCAGATTCAATGTCGGCAGCGCTTCGCGCTCGATGGAATAGAGGATTGAGTAATCCCACAGCAACAGTCGCAGGTCGAGACCCGGGCGTCGGACGACCAGGTATTCGAGATAGGCAAGAAGCGTCTCGGGCGCATCGTCGCCAGCACCGTCGGGACCCACCAGCGGCGTGCGGCTGTCGATATCCCAGCCAACGATAACAATGGAATGGCGCGCCTGGGCCATAGCGCTACGCAGCGCGCCGAAGTAGGCCGCCGCGTCCACCAGGACAGCCGCGCGATCGGCATGCGCAATCCGCCAAACCGTTTTCCCCGGTTTCAGGATGGCGTCTTCGGAAATGTTCTCGGTCGACGTCATCGTATCAGCATACTCCAATGCGCGGCCGTCGCTTCAGCGGTCCACTCTGGCGGCCCGCTTCTCGTTGATCAGGAACAGCAACTCTGCGGCCGCTTCAGCATCGCAAAGCGCACGATGGTGACGCTTTAATGGTATGCCGTGGTTCTCGCACAGCGCCGCAAGGCTATAGGACCGGTATCCGGGATACAGCTTGCGCATGGACGAACAGGTGCAGAGCCGGGGATAGCGAAACAGTTGGCCCAGGCGCGCAAACTCACGCGTAATAAAACCGTAATCGAAAGACACGTTGTGCGCGACGAAAATCGCATCCTGCATGAATATCGAGAACTTCTCGGCGATGTCCGCAAAAACCGGTGCGTCCGCTACCATTGCCTCGCTGATACCGGTGAGACGAGTGATCGTGGACGGAATCCTGCGTTGCGGGTTTATGAGTGTCTGGAACCGGTCGACGATTCGGCCGTACTGCACTTTCACGGCAGCCAGTTCGGTAATTCGATGGGCTTCGCCGGCGCCACCCGTCGTTTCCACGTCTACGACAGCGTAGATTTGCGCCGGATCAAGCACCCAGCGCACGCGCACGATGTCGGCTCGGAAGCCCGCGCCGCGCAGTTGCTCCAGTCGCAGCAATTGATTGCGGCGTAACTGGTCGCCATCGGCCTTGATCTCCACGAAGCGACAACCGTTCGCGTCGATCAGCAGCAGATCGGGAAAACCCGCGTGCATATCACGGTAATTTCGGCACATGTGCTCGAGCATTGTGCGGAGGGCGTGTGGCTCCGCCGCGTCCAGCAATGCAAAAGGCGCATCGGTCATCGCTCGATGCCAGCGGAAAATGCCGTTGTGACGCCCGTACTCACGGGTAACGGTTTGCAACATTCGGCGCTTGATCTCGGCGGGCTGCGACAGCGCGGCCAGACGAGCGTCGATGCTGTCCTTGTTGTCGGCGTAAAACGAGCCGCTATGCAGTGACGCCGGTATTGCCTCGAAGGGTGAATGCAAGGTTGCCGATTGGCTGCCGAAAAGCTCATCCCAGAACAGCAGGCCGAAAAGCGTCCGCCACAGCGTATTCTCGGCACGAAAGCCCGCGACACCGTGCCCTGCGAAGTGCGCCAGTGCGGCGTTCTCTGCTGAACCGCTTTGCGATTCGTCGATTTCGACAGTCTCCGACTCGCGCAATGCATCCGTAACCGGTGTGGTGCGCTTGCTGCCGAACTTGCGCTGCAGAAGATCGTTGGCGAACAAGCGCTCCTCCTCGCTGCGTGGCATGGCGATACAATGCTCGAGCTGCCGTTGCGCTGCTTCTCTCTGGCCGTTCCGCAACAGGAGTCGGATGAGTCGCTCGTCGCATGCGCTCGAGTTTCCGCGCCCGTACATCAGCTGGGCGTCCTGGTCGCGGCCGGCTTCCTCGAGGTAACGAGCCAGTCGAAGCGCCAGTCGCGACCGCAGGTCCGCCGCCACGGTACAGGATGGCTCCGGCCAGGCGGCTGCCTCGTCTATCAGCAAATCCCATTGAGGCGACGTCGCGCTTTTCAGTTGGTCGAGGCGTGTCGCGAAGTACCAGGATTGCAAGGCGTCCTCACGATTGTGGAAACGGGGTTCGAATGAATCCCCGATTGCGTGGGTGCGCACGAGGCCGAGATCCCGCATCGCAAATTTTTCCAGCCGATCCTGCGTTTCGCCGAAGTACAGATACAAGAGATATCCGAGCGTGCCAACCCGTCGTTGCACGATCAGGTGCGAGACATCGATGGTTTTCAGGAACGTGTTTGGTTGCACGTTGTCGAGAAGCATCTCCAGTAATTCGGCCTTCTTCCACGATTTGCTGACGCCGCCCAGAGAGGTGCACGCGGCCGCGTGAAGCTGCCCTTTGGTCAGGCAGGCGAGCAGGTGCGGGTAGTCGTCAGACGTGGGGGCACCGATCCAGTCGGCGGCGCGCAAATCCCGAAGCGCCTTGTCGAGGGGCGTGATTTCCGGGTAACGCAGCTTGTTGACGTCGAAAACCCGGCCCCGCCGATTGGCGAGGCGTATGTACAGCCGCTGTGCGGCGACGCCCAGCCGGCGGAAATCCCCGATGAATGCTTCGTGCCCGGTGTCCAGCGCATGCGGGTAATGCCGGCAAACGAACGCCAGCATTTCATTGAAATGATCATGGTAGTAGAAATCCGGTAGTTCGCTGGCCATGGTGGCGGGCAGTATAGCGAGGCAGCGGCGAGATGGGTCGGCGCTTCAGACCTACGCTGTCAGATAATTTTTTAATTATCAATAATTTGCTGAGGTCCGACCCGAGATGAGGGGGGTTGGGGTAGTATTGGGAGGGACGATGAGCGCGGATTCGAAACTTATGGAGATGCTTTGCGGCTACGCTGCAGCGCATCAGCACCCGTTCAACGTCGCGGTGCACCTGATCGGCATTCCGACCATCATGCTGGGCGTCTTCATACCGATGACCTGGCTGAGCGCCGACTTGCCGGGCGTCAGCATTAATCTTGCGCATTTGACCGTTCTCGGTTTGTTTATTTTTTACCTGACGCTGGATTGGGTCTTCGCACTCGCCTTTCTCGTCATTGGGTTGCTCGTGGCGCAACTGGCTGCAACGATAGGCGCGCTGTCGCTGACGCTGGCATGGACAGCCAGCGCTGCTGCTTTTTTCGGCGGATACGCGCTGCAGTTCGTCGGACACGCGGTCGAGCGCTCCGCACCGGTGATTCTCAAACATCCCATACAGGCCAATCTGGCTGCACCTTTTTTCACGATCGTCGAAGTCTTCCACCTGCTCGGTGTGCGCAACACCCTGTTCACCGAAGTCAAATCCCAGCTCGCCCATCCGGGCGGCGCCGCTCCGGGTCGGACCTCAGCAAGTCGCTGAACATTAATGGTTTTGCGAAGCGTCGCGGGTTGCAGACGACGCGCTTCCGACGCCCGCAGATTTTTCTTTTGCTTGCAGATTTTTCCGTTGCGTTGATCCGCCTGTCGTCGATAGACGACGGGTCCTAATGCGTTCCGGCCACCGACTTCAAGTCGTTGTTAGCCACCGATTTTCTTAATGTGTGCGGGTGACGGGGAAGTCGAACTCACGCGGCGGGCCGGTCCTCTCAGGTCTTGGCATGCCAATTGCATTACACGTATCGAGCGGCGCACAAGCGCCAACGTCGAAAGTTATTTCAGTCACCCTAAAGGAGACACACATGAACAAGCTCGTAGCAATTGCAGGCAGCATCGTACTCGCATCCGGCATCGC
>CAYVLL010000155.1:0-5154 GCA_964452235.1 uncultured Woeseiaceae bacterium | reverse complement strand
GGTACACGTGTGGATTGATTGCCTGTAAGGCGCGCGCTTTATACCATACCTCGTCAGGCTGCGACAACGCGGCCGCAATACCCCGTACATCAAGGGCCTGGGCTGCATCGTGAGGTGCGGCGCTACCGGAGGGCGGGTTGTCCCGGGCAAGACTGCCGACAAGTACATTATTAATTGAGTCTTATGCACATTACGATCAAAACCCCTGCGGAACAGGACAAAATGCGTGTTGCCGGGCGCCTGGCAGCGGATGTGCTGGACATGATCGGTGAGCATGTACAGCCGGGTGTTACCACGGCCGAACTGGACGCTATTTGCCATCGCTACATCGTGGAGGAACAGGAAGCGATTCCCGCACCCCTCAATTACAAGGGTTTTCCCAAGTCCATCTGCACTTCGGTCAATCACGTGGTGTGCCATGGCATCCCCGGTGAACGCAAGCTGAAGGCGGGCGATGTCGTCAATATCGACGTAACCGTCATAAAGGACGGCTTTCACGGCGATACCAGTCGCATGTTCCACGTCGGCAAGCCGGGCGTGCAGGCCGAAAGGCTGGCCAGTGTCGCTTACGAGAGCATGTGGTATGGCATCGAGCAGCTGGCGCCGGGCAAGCACCTGGGCGATGTCGGGGAAGCCATCCAGCGGCATGTCGAACAAAACCGCTTTTCGGTGGTGCGCGAGTATTGCGGTCACGGCATTGGCCGCGTATTTCACGAGGATCCACAGGTGCTGCATTACGGCAAGGCGGGCAGCGGCGTCGAATTGCGAGCGGGCATGACCCTCACCGTCGAACCGATGGTCAATGCGGGCAAGCGGCACGTGAAGCTGCTGCCGGACGGCTGGACCGTGGTTACCAAGGACCATAGCCTGTCCGCCCAATGGGAGCATACGGTGCTCATTACGAATCAGGGATACGAAGTTCTGACACTCGGTCGTGACCAGCGGTGACGCTGCCGGACCGCGGCCTGACACCGGCTTGTTGACCGCCGCGTCGACCGATAAGGATCCCGCGATAGCCCTGCTGTTGCAGGGCCTGCCCGGGGCGGCGGCCGATCTCGGCGAGGGCCGCAATGCGCTGCAGGCGGCCTCGGCCAATCTCCGTGACCGCTTTCTGCGCGGTGAGCCGGTCGGCGACCTGGTTGCGATACGTGCCGCAATCGTTGATCGCCTGCTGCAGCATTTGTGGCAGCAGCACGCCGCATCGCTGGCCGAGTCAGTCGCCCTGGTCGCCGTTGGCGGTTACGGGCGCGGTGAGCTGCATCCCTGCTCCGACGTGGACATTATGCTGCTGTGCGCCGATGCGCTGCCGCCGTCGGGTGAGGCGGCACTGTCCGCTTTCATTACCGCCCTGTGGGACGTCGGCCTGGAACCCGGGCACAGCGTGCGCACCGTTGCCCAATGCCGGCAACAAGCGGAGGCCGACATCACGGTAACAACGACGCTCATGGAAGCGCGCTTGCTGTCCGGCCCGGCCGCCCTTTTTTCAGCCTTGCAGAGCGCCATTGCCCCGGACCAGGTGTGGCCGTCGGCGGAATTCTTTGCCGCGAAGCGCAAAGAACAGGTCACACGCCATCATCGTTACGACGACACCGCCTATAAGCTCGAGCCGAACGTAAAAGGCAGTCCGGGCGGATTGCGCGACATTCAGATGATCGGCTGGGTCGCGAAACGGCACTTCGGCGTGCAGACCCTCGATGAACTGGTGGCGCATCGCTTTCTCACACCCGGGCAGTTGCGTGTTCTGCATGACGGTCAGGCGTTCCTGTGGCGAGTGCGCTTCGGCCTGCACACGCTGACCGGTCGGCGCGAAGACCGCTTGTTGTTTGACCACCAGATCCGCCTCGCGGAAATGCTCGGCTACGAAGATGCCACGTACACGCTGGCGGTCGAGCAGCTGATGCAACGCTATTACCGGACAGTGATGGACCTGAGCCGGCTTAATGAGATGCTGCTGCAATTGTTTGAAGAAGCGATCCTGATGAATCCGGCCGCCGAGCCGCTGCCGCTGAATGAACGTTTCCAGGTAAAAAACGGTTACCTGCAGACGGCCAACGACCAGGTTTTCAAACGGGAGCCCTCTGCGCTGCTGGAACTGTTCCTGTTGCTGCAGCAACACGACGACATCCGCGGCGTGAGCGCTTACACCATCGGCCTCATTCGCCGGCACCTGTACCTGATCGACGAGGAGTTTCGCCAGAATCCGCGAAATCACAGGCTCTTTCTCGGCATTTTGCGTGCGCCGGTCGGCGTAACCCACCAGTTGCGGCGCATGAACCTGTACGGCGTGCTGGGACTTTACATCCCGTCGTTCGGACGCATCGTTGGCCGCATGCAGTATGACCTGTTCCACACGTACACCGTCGATGAGCACACGCTCTTCGTGGTGAGCAATCTGCGGCGCTTCGCACTGAGCCGTTACGACCACGAGTATCCGCATTGCAGCCCATTGATGCAGTCATTCGACAAGCCGGAAATCGTCTACCTCGCCGGATTGTTTCACGATATCGCGAAAGGCCGCGGCGGCGATCATTCGGAGCTCGGCGCCGTCGATGCCGAGGCGTTCTGTCTGGAACACGGCATGAGTCACTACGATGCGCGGACAGTGGCCTGGCTTGTCCGGCAGCACCTGGTACTGTCGATGACCGCGCAGAAAAAGGATATAAGCGATCCGGCGGTGATCAACGAGTTTGCCGCCACTGTCGGGGACAAGGCGCATCTCGACTACCTTTACGTGCTGACCGTTGCCGATGTTCGAGCTACCAATCCTCGTCTGTGGAATTCCTGGAAAGCGACACTTTTTCGAGACCTTTATGACGCCACGGCGCGCGCGTTGCGACGCGGTCTCGAGAACCCGCTCGATCGCGACTACCTCATACACGAGAAACAAGGCATTGCGCGGGAGATCCTGCATCAGGCCGGAATGCAGGACGACGCCCGGCAAGCAATCTGGTCACTTTTTACGGAAGACTATTTCCTGCGCTACCGCGGCGACGAAATCGCCTGGCATACACGCATGCTTGCCGACGCCAGGCAACAGGACGGCAGCCGGGTCGACGTACGCAAGCAATCCGGCGCCGATGGCATCGAGGCGGTCCTGTATACGCCGCGTACCAAGCGAACATTCGCGCATGCAACAGCCGCGCTCGACGAACTCGGCATGACGATCGTGGACGCACGAGTGGTGCCGATTGCCAATGGCTACAGTATCGATACATTTATATTCATGGAGCTGGACCACCACATCGAGGTCGATCATCTCAGGCTGGCAAAAATTCGCCGGGCGCTCGATCGCGTGTTGAACGCCCCCGATGACAATATCGTCCAGGTAACGCGCCGCGCGCCGCGACAGGTCCGGATGTTCACCACCCGCACCAATGTGGATTTCGAACAGGATGACGCCAACGGAAGAACCGTCATGGAACTGGTGGCGGGAGACCGCCCGGGCCTGCTCAGTATCGTCGGACAGGCATTTATCGAGTTCGGCATCAACATTGAAACGGCCAAGGTCATGACAATCGGTGAACGGGCGGAAGACGTATTTTATGTGGTCGACGAGGCGGGCAACCCACTCCGGCCTGACGTATGTGCGAAGCTCCGCGAATATCTAATTGCCAAAATCGATGCAAAAGCCGGCGACGTCGCCATGGGAATCAGGGGAAACTGAATCGATGCAGGAACTGATAAAAACCATTGAGGCAGGTTTCGAACAGCGCCACGAAAAAATCGATGCCGGTCTGCGCAAGGACCTCGCCGCCGCGGTGGACGAGGCGATCACATTGCTCGATTCCGGCATCGTTCGCGTGGCCGATAAAATCGATAACGTCTGGCGCGTCAATGAGTGGCTGAAGAAAGCGGTGTTGCTGTCGTTTCGCCTGCAAGAGGCCCACATGATGCCCGGCGCCCACAGTAACTTCTACGACAAAGTGCCGCTCAAATACGCAAAGTACACAGCCTTTGATTTCCAGCGTGACGGCGTGCGCGTCGTACCCGATGCCATCGTTCGTCGAGGTGCATATGTGGCCGCGGACGTCGTGCTCATGCCCAGCTACGTGAACATTGGTGCGCGCGTCGACAGCGGCACGATGGTCGATACCTGGGCGACCGTTGGCAGCTGCGCACAGATCGGCAGAAACGTACACTTATCCGGCGGCGTTGGCATCGGCGGCGTACTCGAACCCCTGCAGGCCACGCCTACGATCATCGAGGACGACAGCTTCATCGGCGCGCGTTCGGAAATAGTCGAAGGTGTCATCGTCGAGCAAGGCTCCGTTATCTCTATGGGCGTCTTCATCGGACAGAGCACGCGCATCTACGATCGCAGCACAGGCAGCATCACTTACGGCCGCGTCCCGGCCGGCTCGGTTGTCGTCGCCGGCAGCCTGCCCGCCGCGGACGGCAGCCATTCCCTGAACTGTGCCATTATCGTCAAGCAAGTGGATGCAAAAACGCGCAGCCGCACCAGCCTTAACGAAATTCTCCGCAATGCAACGAAAGACTGACGGGATCGAAAAATCAACGTGCTGACACTCTACGGCATCAGAAGCTGCGACAGCTGCCGCAAGGCGCAGAAATGGCTGCAGCAGCATTCAATCGAGTACCGCTTTCACGACCTGCGCGACGATGGCCTCAACATACAAATGCTCGAGCGCTGGAGCGACCGCATCGACTGGCAAAAGCTGCTCAACACGCGCAGCCTGACATGGCGCAAGATTCCGGAAGTCGACCGTAGCAATATGACGCAGAACCGCGCACTCCTGTCGATGATCGACCACCCTACCCTCGTCAAACGCCCCGTTCTGGAACATCGCAAATTTCTCGCTGTGGGATTTTCACCTGAGCACTACGAGAAGGTTCTCGCGAATCTCTGACGTTGGCAGGGTGGTGGCTCGAATCGGTCTTGACCGCCGGGATATCCTTTGACGGAATGGCTCCCTGCGGTCCGCTTTATTTCCGCCAAAGGATATCCCACCGGTCAAAACCTTGCGTGGTGGTGCGACTGCCGAACGCGAAGGCTTCGCCGCGCGAGGTTGCAAACACTTCGCTCTCAGGGTGTCGCCACCTGCGGGCGTGCTTCCGCCCGTCGTCGATGGCATTTCGTCCTCAATGCGCGCCAGTTGCGAGACGCTTCAGGCCTGGTCTTCGGGAGGTTCTTTG
>CAYVLL010000154.1:0-5168 GCA_964452235.1 uncultured Woeseiaceae bacterium | reverse complement strand
GACAGCGCCACCAATGAACGCTAACCGAGTGCCACGGTCCCTAATCACCTAAGGCCTGGTCGAGGTCGGCGATCAGGTCGTCGATGTCCTCGATACCGACCGAGAGACGAATCATACGGTCGTCGATGCCGAGTGCCGCACGTTTTTCAGCGGGTACGGACGCATGCGTCATGATGGCGGGATGGTCGACCAGGCTTTCGACGCCACCGAGACTTTCGGCCAGCGCAAAGAGTTCGCAACGCTCGAGAAAACGGCGCGCGGTTTCGAGATCACCTTTGATAAAAAAGGTGACGATGCCGCCGAACTGGCTCATCTGTTTGCCGGCGAGCGCGTGCTGCGGATGCGAAGGCAGACCCGGGTAAATGACACTGTCGACCCGTTGATCCTTGTCCAGCCATTCGGCGATCCGCACGCCGTTTGCGCAATGGCGCTGCATGCGCACGTCCAATGTCTTGAGGCCACGCAAGGCGAGAAAACAGTCGAACGGGCCGGGTACCGATCCGATCGAGTTCTGCAAAAAAGCAAGCTGTTCGGCGATCGCGGGGTCGTTGGTCGCGGCAATGCCGCCAATCATGTCGGAGTGCCCATTGAGAAATTTGGTCATCGAGTGCATGACGATATCGCAGCCGAGTTCGAGCGGACGCTGCAGGTAAGGCGTTGCAAACGTGTTGTCAGTGACGGTGATAAGTCCGTGTTTTCGAGCCAGCTTGGTGACAGCAGCAATATCGACAATTCTCAGCAATGGATTGCTGGGGCTCTCGATCCATATCAGGCGAGTATCGTCTGTAATGGCTTTCAGCAAGGTATCGAGATCGCTCAAATCGACAAAAGTGAAGCTCAAACCGGCACTGCGGCGACGCACGCGCTCGAACAGGCGGGTAGTGCCGCCGTAAATGTCGTCCATGGCGATGACGTGACTTCCGGAATCGATCAGCTCCAGGATCGTGGCGGTTGCCGCCATGCCGGAACTGAAGGCAAAGCCGTGTTGGCCGGATTCGAGATCCGCGACACAGCGTTCCAGCGCCTGCCGGGTAGGGTTTTGCGTGCGGGAGTATTCGTAGCCCTGGTGCACGCCGGGACTCCTCTGCACATAGGTTGAGGTGGCGTAAATTGGCTGCATGATCGCGCCAGTCAGCGGATCGGGGCTTTGGCCGGCGTGAATGGCGCGAGTTGCAAAAGCAGGTGTCTGTTCTTTGTCGGTCATGAATTCGTACTCACGGATTTTTTCAGCTTTGCTTGCGCAGGTAATTGAGAACGTCGGAACGGGTGATGAGTCCAAGAAACTGGTCGTCATCGACGACTGCCGCATATGGTTGAACTTGCAACATGGCTACCAGGTTGTTGATGCTCGTATTCTTGTCGAGCTGTATAAAGGCGCTCTGCATGGCGTCGCGGACCGGCGAATGCATGAGGTCCGGCCGGCCGAACACCAGGCGGATGATCGCATCCTCGGTCAGTACACCGACCAGGCGGCCGTCTTCCATGACCGGCAGCTGTGAAAATCCGGCGTTACGCAAGCGGTTGTGGGCCGTGGTCAACAGGTCGGTCGGTCCGACCGTGATGGTGGCGCGTTCGCCATGCGGACGCCCGATGAGGTCGCGCAGGTCGCCGAATTCGGGCCGTTTGATGAAGCCCTGATCCTCCATCCAGAAGTCGTTGAACAGCTTCGAGAGGTATTTGTTGCCGGTATCGCAGGCAAACGTTACTACGCGCTTCGCCTTCTTCTGCTCCCGGCAAAAACGCAGTGCGGCCGCGAGCAAGGTGCCGGTTGACGACCCGGCGAGAATGCCTTCCCGCTTCAGCAATTCCCGCGCAGTGGTGAACGATTCGTCATCGCCGATACTGTATGCCCTGGTAACGCGACTGAAATCTGCAATGGACGGAATGAAGTCCTCGCCGATGCCTTCGACCAGCCAGCCGCTTTTCTCGCCAACCTGGCCCGTACTGATGTAATCGGCAAGAACCGAACCGACGGGATCGGCGAGTATGAGTTCGACCTGCGGGGCATGTTCGGACAGGTACTTGCTGATGCCGCTCACGGTGCCGCTCGAGCCTACGCCGAGTACGATCGCATCGAGATCGCCGTCCATTTGCTCGAGAATCTCCGGCGCCGTCGTGCGCTCATGCGCCAGCGGATTGTCCGGATTGCCGAACTGGTTGACGAAATAGGCGCCTTTCTCATCGGCGATGCGTTGCCCCAGATCCTGATAATATTCCGGGTGTCCCCTGGAAACATCGGAGCGGGTCAGAACGACTTCCGCGCCCATAGCACGCAGGTTAAAGATTTTCTCCTGGCTCATTTTATCTGGCAGAACGAGGATCAGCCGATAGCCCTTTTGTGCCGCAACCAGAGCCAGTGCGAGACCGGTATTGCCGGCCGTCGCTTCCACGAGCGTATCGCCACTCTTTATATCGCCACGCCGCTCGGCTTCTTCGATCATTGAAATGCCAATGCGATCCTTGACCGAGCCGCCCGGATTCAGGAGTTCGAGTTTGAGAAACAACCGGCAGGAACCCGTATCGAATCGACTGACTTCGAGCATCGGTGTGCGACCGATCATCTCCAGCGCGTTGGAAAAAACTTGCATGTGTGCTGCGGCAACCGTTAAAGGTGAAATTGCACGCCATGTTACGCGATGCGGAAGGTCGCTTGCCAGCGACCCGTTGCCATGAGAATTGACGAAGCGCTGCGCGGCGCGGTCGAACGCCTGCGCGGCGTCAGTGACAGCCCTCGACTGGATGCAGAGTTACTGCTGGCGCGTGCGATCGACGTAGCAGCCAGCTACCTGCTGGCACACCCGGAGGATCTGCTGGACGAGGGCGCCATCGAGCGCTTTCGCCTGGCAATCGATCGTCGCGCTTCCGGTGTGCCTGTTCCCTACATCACCGGAGTCAGGGAATTCTGGTCGATTGCGTTGGCAGTCAGCCCCGACACGCTGGTGCCCCGGCCGGAGACCGAACTGCTGGTCGAACTGGCACTACGGCATCTGCCCCGGGGTCAGGCGTTGCGTGTCCTGGATCTCGGCACCGGCAGCGGTGCCATTGCCATCGCCCTCGCCAAAGAGCGGCCGGCCTGCCTTGTTACCGCAACCGATCTGAGTGCCACTGCTCTGGCCATCGCCCGCGAAAACGCGCGTCGTCATCTCCTTGCGAACATAGAATTCGCGCTGGGCGACTGGACGACCGCCGTGGCCGGGGAACGTTTTGACCTGATTGTCAGCAATCCACCTTACCTCGCTACCGACGACCCTGCGTTGGCAATGCTCAGTCACGAGCCGCTCACAGCCCTGGTAGCAGGCAACGATGGCCTGGACGCATTTCGAATTCTTGCGCGGGATTGCCGCGATTTGCTCGAAATCGGCAGCAAGCTGTTGCTCGAGCACGGCGTCGGGCAGGCCGAACAAGTCGCAGGGATCTTGGTCGCAGCGGGCTGGAGCGAAATCGAGTGTTTCCGCGATCTTGGCGGCCGACCGCGGGTTACCCAGGCTACCTGGCCTGGCGGCGATGCGACCGCCTGAGAGTCCCGGCCGTTTGCGCCGTCCACCGAGCCTCTTATACTGGCGATCCATTCATTGACCAGGAGTCATCGTGATAACGATAGAAACAAGCCATGGCGACTTTGTCGTCGAACTCTTTGAAGAATCAGCACCCGTTAGTTGCGCAAACTTCCGGCAGTATGCCGAGGACGGTTTCTTTGACAACACGGTCTTTCATCGTGTTATCCCGAATTTCATGATCCAGGGTGGTGGCATGTCTGCCGACCTGTCGCGCAAGGAGACGCGGGCACCGATAAAGAATGAAGCCAGGAACGGCGAGAAAAACCTGCGCGGTACGCTGGCCATGGCGCGCACCAGCGATGTAAACAGTGCCACCTCGCAATTCTTTGTCAATTTGAAGGACAACGCGTTTCTCGATCACAGCTCGCGTGACTTCGGCTATGCCGTGTTCGGTCGTGTCACGGATGGCATGGATGTGGTTGACGCAATCGCGATGGTGCCGACCGGTCGCCAGTCAGGCCATGACGATGTACCGGTCGAACCGGTGACGATCAGAAAGGTACGCATCGCGAACTGACCATGAGTGTCATGGTCGAAGCATTCGGCTGCCAGGTCGGCCTGCGACCGCCGCACCCCCGAAACGTAACTGATCCCAAGGGAATGTATTCAGCCAGTATGCTTCGGCAACTACACAATCGGCTCTCTGAGATGCCCTGTTGGGCAATCGGTCTCCTTTCAGCAGTGCTGATCGTGCTGGTGGCAGCTCTCGATCATGTGACAGGATACGAGATCTCGTTTTCGATTTTCTTTCTGATTCCGATCCTGATCGCTGTCGGGTACGGCGGCCGCACGATGGGCTACGTCGCAAGTTTCGTATCGGCGTGCGCGTGGATGGTCGTCGAGATGACTTCCGCACTTCCCTACAGTAAGCCCTGGATACTTTACTGGAACACCGGCGTTCGCTTGACGTTTTTCCTGTTGTTTGCCTACCTGGCAACTCATCTTCGCGCAAATCTTGTCAGACACCGGCAACTCGCACGCACTGACGGTCTGACCGGCCTCTTGAACCGGGTCGGCTTCATGGAGTCGGCCGCCGGAATGTTTGGCGCCGCCAGTCGGCCGGGGAGTGTGACAACGCTCGCCTTCATCGACCTGAATAACTTCAAGACGATTAATGACACGCTCGGGCATAAACAGGGAGATGCCGTGCTCGACTTTGTGGCAAAAGTGTTAAGTCGATCTTTGCGTAGAAATGATGTCGTTGCGCGTTACGGCGGTGATGAATTCGCCGTTCTCCTTCCCAATACCAGCTCGTCGGGTGCGGCTTTTCTTTTGGAGAAACTTTACGACCAGGTGCTGGACGGATTGCGCAGTTCAGGGTGGTCCGTAGTGGGGCTGAGTATCGGCGCCATCGTACTGGATCGCGGCAAAGTGAATCTCGCTGAGGCGCTCCATATTGCTGACACACTGATGTATCGCGCCAAGAATCAAGGTTCTTCGGGTGTCATCATCGAGTCGGTGTCGGAGCGAGGGGCGTGATTGCTTTCGCGCATGTAGCCTGGTGCAGGAATTGAGGTACCATTCGCCAAACGTTCGCTGAATAAAAAGAACCGAAAAAGGCACGAGCATGCAGGAAATTGTCGATTCACTGAACGCCGTCATCTGGAGTCC
>CAYVLL010000153.1:0-5215 GCA_964452235.1 uncultured Woeseiaceae bacterium | reverse complement strand
GGCATGTACAGGCGGCGACTTGTGTCCTGGGGAAAGGCATCGAACTTCACCAGCTGCAACATTAGTGGCATTACACCCACAGCGCAGATCAGCAACACGCCGAGTCCCGTCCACCAGGGATGCCGCAGGATCCAGCGCAGGCTGTCGACGTAGCGATTGGTAAGCCGGGAAATGATTGCGCCTTCCTTCGGCTGCGGCGGTGGCGGAATGCGGGCGGCCAGCATCGGCACCAGTGTCTGCGCGATCAGCAGCGACGCGAGCAGGGCAACAATAATCGTTACGGCGACATGGGTCATGAATACCGAAATATCTGTTTTTGCACCGAACATGATCGGCAGGAAAACGATCATTGTGGTGGCGGTGCCGGCAATCACGGCCAGGCCGACCTCGCGGACCCCGGCGAGAGTTGCGTTATGCGGATCTTCAGGATTCCTGGCGCGGTGGCGGAATACACTCTCGGTAACGACGACGGCATTATCGACGAGCATGCCGACAGCGAGCATAAGGCCCATCATCGTCAGCATGTTGAGGCTCAAGCCGGCAAAGTACAGCACGCCCAGCGTGATCGTCAGCGAAAATGGTACGGCCGCTGTGACGATCAGGGTCGTCGTCACCTGGCGCAGGAACAGATACAGAACGACAATCGCAAGTAGTGCACCGATCAAGCCTGCATTGAGCAGGTCGGACAACGACTCCCGAACATTATCGCCCTGGTTGTCGAGATCGAATATGCGAATCCCTTGCATCTGCGGTAATTCACTTATCTCGGCAATTTCCTGCATTACGCGATCGGTGACTTCCACCATGTTGGCGCCGGTCGACTTGCTGACCGCAAGCCCGATCGCATAGGTACGGTCCAGATGGCGTCCGTAATCACGATCCGGGCTGCGCAGCTCGACACTTGCGACGTCGCGCAGGCGCAGGTTTGCGTCATTGATCGCGATATTGCGGATCTCCTCGACTGCCGTGAACTCGCCGCGCGGCCTGACGCTGAAGCGTCGGCCACTGTCCGTAATCTGCCCGGCGCTGACGGCGAAGTTGCTGCGCTCCAGAAGATTCCTGAGGTCATCAATATCAATGCCATGCGCAGACATGCGGTCCGAATCCAGCAGAATGCGAATTTCACGCGGATCGACGCCCTGCAGTCGTACTTGTGACACGCCTTCGATACGCTCGATGCGGCGCTTCAGCAAACGATCGAGAAGCTCGTGGCTGTCTGACAGATCCCGATCGCTCGATATGCGCAGCTGCAACACTGGCTGATCAGCGAGGGAACCCGTGAAGATGAACACGCGGCGGACATCCGGTGGCAATTCGTGACGAATGCCATCGACCTTTGCGCGTGCCTCTATGCCCTTGGCTCCCATACTTTCGTCCCACCCGAACTGCAGAAACACCTGCGCCTGATTCTCAGTGGATGTGGAAACCATCTGTTCGACACCGGAAAGTGTCGCCAGCGCTTCTTCGACGGGCCTTGTGATAAGGCGCTCGATTTCCTCCGGTGTGGATCCCTCGTAAGGGATCTGTATAAAAATGCCGGGAAACTCGATGTCCGGAAACTTCTCCAGCGGCAGCATGCGTGCCGCGATCCCGCCGATCAATGCGAAAGCGACGAACACGACCATCGTCGTTACCGGCCGGCGCAGCGCGATCTCAGTGTGCTTCATGGTGGTGAGATCTCAGGAATTCGCAGGCAACGGCGGCGCCTGGCCGGGAGATACGGCGGCGGCAGGCCATTTCTTTCGGTCGAGCAGCGAATAAACAACCGGAATCACAACGAGCGTCAGCAACGTCGAAACCAGCAATCCGCCGATTACCGTAATGGCCATCGGCGTGCGAACTTCAGCCCCTTCACCGAATCCGATAGCCATGGGCAGCAAACCGAGTACTGTCGTCAGGGTTGTCATCAGGATCGGGCGCAGGCGGCTGCGACCCGCTTCCAGGATCGCCGCAGTCTTTTCCATGCCTTCTGCTCGCAGCCTGTTGATCAGGTCGACGAGCAGGATTGCATTATTGACGACGATACCCACCAGCATGATCACACCGATGAAGGCCACCACGTTGACGGTAGTTCCGGTCAGAAACAGCGCGAAAATCGCGCCGACCAGTGCGAGTGGAATCGTAAACAGAATGACAAACGGGTGAATCAGCGACTCGAATTGCGAAGCCATCACGAGATATACAAGAAATACCGCCAATATCAGCGCGAATTGCATGGAGCGAAACGACTCCTGCATTTCTTCGTTCTGTCCGGACACCATCGCTGTGATGCCGTCAGGCATCGGCGTACCGGCAATGATCGCCTGCGCTTCAGCAGCCGCGGCACCGAGATCGCCATAGGCGAGGTTCGCCGTGATGATTGCGGCGCGTTCCTGGGCGATACGACGTACTTCCGAAGGTCCACGCGATATCGACACCTCGGCCACCGCATCGAGCGTTACCGGGCGTTCGGCGGCAGGATTAACGATCAGGTTTCGTATGTCCGAGATACTTGCATCCTGGTTGTTGACGCTGCGTACCATTACGTCAATCTTCTTGTCGCGCCAGGTATAGCGAGTGGCGAGCTCGCCGCGCACATTGGCGACGACCCGATCGGCGATATCCCGCACCGACAGGCCGAGTCGGGCGACCTGCTCCTGGTCAAATACGATCTGGATTTCAGGGTTGCCCAACTCGATCGTCGACTTGACGTCGGTGAAACGGCCGGAGGCCGCCATTCTGCGCACAATCGCCCGGCCCACCGTCTCGAGACCGGCCAGGTCGTAGCCCGACACCTCTATCTGCAACGGGCTGGCAAAGCTCATGAGTGCGGGACGGCTGAAATCGTATTGCACACCGGGAGCCCGCGCGAGTTCGTCGCGCATCGCACGCATCACCAGCTCTTCCTGTTCACGACCCGCCCCCGCGCCAAGCTTAATGCTGAGAGTGCCGGTATTCTCCCCGGCATCGACGGGGTTGGCATCAAGCCGGTTACCCGTACCGGCCACCGAGTAGCTGACGTCGACGAGATCAAGGTCTCTCGTTACGCGCTGCGCCGTCTGGATGGCGCGATCGGTTTCGACGAGCGGTGTGCCGGGTGCCAGGCGAAGGTCTACGTTGAACTCGCCCTGCGATAGTTGCGGGATGAGCTCCGTGCCGAGTCTGGGTACCAGCATCATGCTTCCGACGAACACCAGTAAAGCGGCGGCGACGACGGTAAATCGGTGCTGCAATGACCATTCGAGCAACGGCGCATAAGCGCGTGCGGCTGTCGCCAGCAGGTGTTGAAAGACCCGTGTCGGAATCCAGAGAATTAGCCAAAACAGCCAGCGGATTGCCACGAGTAACATGCCAAACAGTCGAATAACGAAAGCCACCGCACGCGTAAATCGGCCGGGCTCCGAATCAGTGCCGGGCTCGACGTAGCGCGGCGAAGCGCCAAGCGCGGACAGCATCGGAATAAGCGTGAGGGCAACGACCAGGGAAAACACCAGCGCGAACGTCACGGTCAGCGCCTGGTCTCGAAAAAGCTGACCCGCTATGCCGCTGATGAAAACCATGGGGAAAAACACGGCAATCGTGGTCAGAGTTGAAGCAATCACAGCCGTCGACACCTCGGCGGTGCCGTTTCGTGCCGCATCGATTATCGTCTGGCCCTGTTCCTTTTTGCGCACAATGTTCTCGAGTACGACGATGGAATTGTCGACCAGCATGCCGATGGCCAGTGCAATCCCGCCAAGTGACATGATGTTGAGCGACACGCCGTTCATGTACATCAGCAGGAAAGTACCGATAACGGATACGGGGATGGCTATGCCGATGATTGTGGTTGCACGGGAATCGCGGAGGAAGCCATAGAGGACCATGATGGCCAGAATGCCGCCGATGATTGCGGCCGACGTCACTTGCTGAATTGCAGCCGATATGAATTTCGACTGATCGTAAATCTTTACCAACTCGAGATCATCGGGAAGCGAGTTTCTTACCTGTTCCAGCCGGCTCTCGATGCGACGTGCCACCTGCACGGTATTCGCATCACCCTCCTTGTATACAGCCAGTTCCACCGACTCCCGGCCGTTTACCCGGGTAATCGCCTCCCTCTCCTTGTGACCGCTTGTGACCGTTGCCACATCGTTCAGGTACACAGGCCGGCCGCCGACGTTTGCCACGATAGCGGTGGCGAACTCCTCGACTGTCAGGAATTCATTGATCGTGCGCACCAGGAATCTCTGGCTGCCTTCTTCGAGACGCCCGCCCGACAGGTTGACATTCTCTGCGCGAATCCTTGCGGCAATTTGCTCGATGCTCAGGCCCAGCTGCGAGAGCTTTTGCTGATCCACCTGGATCTGGATCTCGTCTTCCAACCCGCCGCTGACTTTGACTGCGGCAGTTCCTTCTTCCGCCTCCAGGTCGTTCTTGATGCGGTCCTCCGCAAGGCGCCGCAGTGCTTTCAGCGACCCATCGCTCGCGACGGCATCCGTTGTGTCCGGCACCGTCTGTTTCTGCATGAGCCCGAGCCGCACAATTGGTTCGGAAGACGGGTCGAACCGCAATAACAATGGCCGGCTTGCCTCGAGCGGCAGCTCGATAATGTCGATTTTCTCGCGCACATCCACGCCGGCGATATCCATGTTGGTGCCCCACACGAACTCGAGCGTGACATCGGATTGGCCGGACCGGGAAACCGAACGCACCAGACGGACGTTTCTGATGATGCCTACCGCTTCTTCGATCGGTTTGGTAAGAAGGTTTTCAACCTCGATCGGGGCGGCCCCCGCCAGTTCCGTACGTACCGTAATAGTAGGGTAGGAAATGTCCGGCAGCAGGTTCATGTTCAAACGCGACAAGGACACCAGGCCGAACAGGAAAATGGCGACGGTGAACATCGCAATGGTGATGCGGCGCTCCGTAGCGATCTCGATCAAACGACGCAATGTATGGACTCCTTGCCTTTATTCAGAATCGGCCAAGCCGTCTTGCGCAGCACTATTTTCGCTACTCGCGGCATTGATAACGGACACGCGCGTGCCTTCCTTCAGCCCGGCCTGTCCGACTACTACAAAAGTCTCATCATCAGCGAGGCCATCAATGATCTCGATTCGACCGTTCTCGGTGTAGCCGGTGGTAACTGCTCTACGATGTGCGGTGTCGTCACTGACAACAAATATCGCCGTTTCGCCGGCTTCTTCAACAATGGCACTGCGAGGTATCTGCAATGCGTCCGCATGCATGTCGT
>CAYVLL010000152.1:0-5217 GCA_964452235.1 uncultured Woeseiaceae bacterium | reverse complement strand
GATCTTGGCCTATATCCCCCGCCAAGTCGTACCTGAAGGTGTCGTCGAAAGTCCGCCCAGCTTCGCCTCTGAATCCACGATGAAACAAGTGTTGTTCTGAGACGACGTTAGTGTGTCATGGAAGGTCGCAGAAAAACGGCCGATTGTCAATTCATTAGCGGATACTGTTTGTGGTCTTCAACTGCCGGGGCATGTTCGTGGTAATTTCGCCACAAACTTGCAGCGCGCTGGCACCTGCCGGTGCAGGGAATCAAGGGCTTGCGGCTCCGGCTCGCGAGTAGCCATCGGTGACCGGACCTGCGAAGCTGGGCGGTACCACTGTATTTCGGGAGCAGGCATGCTAGTCGAACAGATCTGGACGGCCAATTCCTACCGCAACTTCAACTACCTTGTCGCCTGTCCGGACACCGGCGAGGCCCTTGCCGTTGACCCGCTGGACTTTGCGAAATGCCGGGCTCGCGCTCGCGAACGCAACTGGCGCATTACCCAGATTCTGAATACACACGAGCACAGCGACCACATCGGCGGCAACAAGGCGCTGGTCGCGGCAACCGGCGCCAAGGTTATCGCTCACCGAAACGCAGGACGGCACATACCGCAGGTCGACCGCGGCGTCGGCGCCGGAGACGTCGTGACGGTAGGCAAAAGCGTCGAACTGCAATGCCTCGACACGCCCGGTCATACGATGTCGCATATCTGCCTGTTGTCCAGGACCAATCCGCCGGTCTTGTTCAGCGGCGATACGCTTTTTAATGCAGGAGCGGGCAACTGCCACAACGGCGGCCACCCCCGCGAGCTGTACGGCACGTTTGCGACCCAACTGGCATGCCTGTCGGGCGATACGCTGCTCTATCCCGGTCACGATTATCTCGTCAACAACTTGCGATTTACGCTGGATCGCGAGCCCGACAATGTTGCTGCACAGACGATGCTGGCACAGTACGGGAATCAGGATCCCGCCCAGGCGCACATTACAAGCCTGGCCGAAGAACGCGAGATAAACACCTTCTTTCGACTCGACAGCCCCACAATCATCGATGGCCTTAAATTGCATTTCCCGGAGCTGGGAAACGACCCGGATCCCGAAGACGTATTTCTCCGCCTGCGCGAGTTGCGCAATAACTGGTAACGCCTGCTATTGCCCGGCTTTCATGCAATGCGTTGGCGCAATTCCCTGAGACGGTCGATTTGCGTGGACCTGGGGTTTAACACCTGCTGCGCAGCGAGCCACAGCCACTGTAGCGCATCGAAGAGTCGCAACTGCAGTTGCAGTTGATCGCGGGCTTCGGCGTCTGCGCCGCCTGTGTATGCGCTCAACAGGATGTCCGCCGGCGCCGCAGCCATGTCGTGATAGCCGATCAGCGATGCAAGATCGAAAAGCGGGTCGTTGTCGCAGGCGTATTCCCAGTCGATCAGGAGCAATCTTCCGTTCGTCGCCGGATCGAAAATGACATTGCCGGCCACGATGTCGTTGTGACAACAACGAAGGTGACCGGCTGCCGGGATTGTGGCGATACTCCTGGCGCAATAGAGTGCGAAGGCATGCAGGTCCGGGTCGGACCGCACGATAGCGACGTAGCGCGCGGCAGCATCCGAAGCGGCGAATGACCTGCCGCATTCCGGCAACTCGTGGACTACCCGCAAGACTCCAGCCAGTGCCTCGAGGGTGACTGGCGACGCGAGATCTGTTGCATCGAGCGCGCGGCCTGGCAGGTATTCACATACAAGGAGGCCGGCTGCCGGGTCGGCGAAGAAAATGTCTGGCGCCATGCCTGCCCGGGATGCCCTCTGTATAACCGCAAGTTCCGTTATGCGATCAAGCCCCAGGATCGCGGCGCCTTCCGTATCGATACGCAGCACCAGTCGTCGGCCATCGTGGCGAATGAAATACGTGTGATTTGTCAGGCCGGCCTTGACCAGCTTCCACTTCAACACGCCATGCCCTGTGCCAAAAACGCGCTTGATCGCTTCCTCCGGCTCGAGCAGCGCCTTCATGGTTGGGTTGCGGGCTGCTCACGCATTGCGCGTGTCCAGGCCACGAGACCGAAAGGAATCATTACGACATAGACAGCGAACAGCAATGCTGTCAGTGGCAGCTCGCGTGCCCAGTAGATGACGATAGAGACACTATCGATCACCAGCCAGTACCACCAGTTCTCCAGTACCTTGCGAGCAACGAGAAAAGTGGCCCAGATTGCGGCGAAGGTGGTCAGCGAATCGATATACGGGAAGACGGCATCGGTATGGCGCTCAAGCAGGTAGCCGAAGAGTACTGACAGGACAACGATGGCGACGATGGCGATGACATGTCTGCGAACGGGCCAGTGAATGATTGGCGGTGCCGCCATCCCGCTGCCGGTGTACCAGAAATACCAGCCGTAAATTGCCATGACGAAGTAGAAGACATTCAGCATCGATTCCATGTAGAGCCTGGCACCGACGAACAGCACGACGTAAATCGCGGTACTGATGCCGGCGAAAAACCAGCACCATATGTTGCGGCGAATAGCCAACCCAAGATAGAGAACCGCGGCAACCACGGCGATTGTTTCGGCAATTGATAGTGCCTGGATCTGCTCCGTCAGCGTTGGCAGAAGAGACTGCAAGCCCGTGACGTCGAAAACAATTACGATTGTATGGGATTGTTGAGAATGCGCATGGCAAATACGGCTTTCGGAGTCTCCTCGAAAGTTTTTTTCATTGCCTCGCCGAGTGCGGCCATGACGTGGTCGTACTCGCCGCGAATCTGGGTACTCATGGGATTTGTCTGCACCTGGATCGACTTGTACTTGTTCAGTCGCTCGATGACGTCCTGGATCGGTGGCAGGAAATCATCTGCCAAGGGATAAAGACTGATATCCACTGCAACTTGCATGATCAAAACCTCATATCAAAAGTAACGCCAAATTGACGGGGATCACCCTGGCGCACGTAAAGCGTATCGGGGAAATCCGGCGGTTCATTGCCGAAATAAAAGCCCCGCACGGCGTATCGTTCGTCGAACACATTGCGCAACCAGATCTGTGCTGTCCAGCTTTCTGCCGCGAAACCAAAGCGTGCATTCACGATCTCCTGGCGCTGGGACCGCTGGTCATGACTGACATCGAAATAGAACTCGTCGCGCGCCGACACATCGAGACGCGCAAACAGTCCCGAGTGATGCTGGTATGCGCCGCCAGCGGCGATCGTGTAGTTCGGTGCATGCGCCTGGTCGCGTCCGGCCAATGAACTCGTAGCATCGGCAACCGATTTGAACTCGGCATCGAGAATGCCGATGCTGGACCATAGCTCCCACGCTTCGCTTGGCAGCCAGCGGAGTTCGGCCTCCAAACCAACCGTATCGCCTTCCGCCGCATTGGCGGTGTAGAAAATGAATGATGCCGGGTCGTTCGGGTTCAGCTGTATCGATGTTCTGACCTGCTGGTCCCTGCGACTGCTGTAAAACACCGCGCCGTTGAACTGCAGAGCGTCGTCGAGCCATAACGTCTTGAGGCCTGCTTCGACGTTCCACAATGACTCTTCCAGGAACTCGCGGCCGCCGTCCGGCACCGGGCCGAGATTGAATCCGCCCGCCTTGTAGCCGCGCGACAGGGAGACAAACGCCACCAGTCCATCGTCAAATACATGGCTGTAGCTGACCTCGCCGCCCAGCATTGTCTCGCTCGGACCAAGCTGCAATCCGGCCGAGTCGGTGTAGTCGGTCGTACGCCGCTCGACCCGTAGTCCAAAGCCCAGCTCACCGACCCGGCCGACATCGATATCCAGTTGTCCGAACAATGCCACGTTCAGCGCCTCGAAATGGCTGGAATAACGATCGTCGAGTGCGTCAGAAAATCCGGAAATCGGGTCGTCATAAATGCCGGCATTGAGTGTCGTCAGGCGATCGTCCAGTTCGAGCAGGTAAACTCCAACAAGCCAGTCAGTAGAGTCTGCGAAGAGTCGTCCATCGCCGGTCGATGCCAGGCGAAACTCCTGACTGAGCGTGCGTCGCTTGCGGTCGTTGACTGAGATGAAATCGTAGCTGAAAGGCGCCCATGACTGTTCGTTGCCCCAGTCCGCATCAAAGCTGAAATCGATGTCGGAGCTGGCGGTCGTCGTTATCGAAGTGAGTTCAAAGCGTTCGTTGCCCGACCATACGGCTTTCAACGCCGAGCCCAGGCTTTCTTGCGCGTCACGACCCGGGTTATCCGAAAGAACAGTCAAGGAGTTATCGATGGCAAACGCGTCATAGCCGTCGTCGACATTGCTCCACATTGCCGTGAGTTTGAGTTGCCAGTCGCTGCTTGCATCCCACCGGAATTTGGCGCGCACCCCGGTTTCCTCACGGCCGTTGGTATCGCTTCGGCCAAGGTACGGATTATCGCGAAAGCCGTCACTTTCATGCCGATGCGCACTCAGGCGAAAGGTCACGCCGCGAGAATCTGACAGCGGCCCGCCGACAGCAAAGCCGGCTGACAGGGCATTGTCTTCCGCGCCGCCGAATTGCACGCGCCCGGTCCAATCTTCTGTCGGCTCCGCGCTTTGCACATAGATCAGGCCCGCCAGTGCATTGGCACCGTAGCGCGACCCTTGCGGCCCGCGCAGCACTTCGACTTGCTGCACGTCAAAAAGCGTCGCTATGGTACCGATACCGCTGAAATCGATGTCGTCGATGAGAAAGCCGACCGACGGATTCGGTGCGCCTTCGTACTGCTCGAGTTCGCCAACGCCACGAATCTGGAAATAGCGGGCACGATGCCCATCGCCTGACCAGTTGAGATTGGGCACCGAGAAAACGAGTTCCTCGAAATGCTGCACGGCGCGTTGTTCAATCTGTTCTGTGTTGATTACGGTAATGCTTGACGGCAGCTCGGTGGCCGAGCGCTCACGGAAATCGGCCGTAACAATAATTTCGTCGAGAATCTCGTCTGCAAGCACGAGAAAGGATGGCGAAAAAAAAGCGCATAAGACGACCAAAGCGGAAACGCTTCGTCGCGACGGCAATGAATCTGACATGGGGAGATCCTCTTCCTACGCCGGCATTACCCGGATCAGGTTCTAGGGTTCCCGTGTCGACGCTGCACCATACAGCGTCACGGATCTCAGGCCTTTGGCCACCCCTGTGACGCCGCATATTATACAGAAATTTATCGCCCGCAGCGCGGGCTCCTGCAGGGTGCTTCGTAGGAGCGCGCCTTGCGCGCGAACGGTAAAGCCAGGAACCTGGTCGCAATCGCC
>CAYVLL010000151.1:0-5221 GCA_964452235.1 uncultured Woeseiaceae bacterium | reverse complement strand
ATTGTCGACACCACAGGCAAAACACATAGTCGCGTTTTCGATTGACGGACGCTCGATGTCGGTCACGGCGTCACTGCACCTTATGCTCGATGACAATCTCCACGGCTGCAGATTCCGATACAACCATGATTTGCTCGCCGTACCAATCGCCGCTTTGTGCGATCGGTTCGCCGGAAGCCGAAGCCCGCGCAATGATTTCGAGTCGATCGAAACCGGACAACAGGCGGCCTGGGATCATCGCATCGGCGTCACCGAGCGTCACGGCAGCCGGTAATTCGGACGCGAGGCGGCGTGTTGCGGCGATCGGCGGTGATGGTTGATCGGGGTCCCGCGCAATAATGAAAACGGTTGCATTCGGAGCTATCTGCGCCGCGGCATCCGCAGCCAGTGACACACGCGCGGTAATAACCGCTGCACTGCTCCCCGGTGTTTCACCCGATAAAACGGGTTGCTCCAGCCCGCGCCATTCCGCAATCCGCTGCCGCAACACCTCCTGGATTTCGGGGGGCGGTGCCAGAGCCAAAAGTGCTTCCCAGCGGTCGGCGGCAAGTACACGATTGTTGCGCTCGATGGCAGCGATGCCGCCATAGAAAAGCGCCTTCGGATTGTTAGGTTCGAGCCCCAGCGCGTTCTCGAAAAGCTGCTCGGCGCGCTCACTGATCCGTCCGGTCTCGCTCAGTACGACCGCTTCGCCAAAATCCGCAAGGGTCTGCGGGTTTGGCGCCGACTCCAGCGCTACGGCGCGCCCATAGGCAGCTACGGCCTCCGGGTAACGCTGCATTTGCACATAGGAACGGCCAAGCATCGTCCAGCCATTCAAATCATCGGGGTTTTTTTCCAGGCGTTGCGCCAGCGATGCCACCATTTCGTCGATCGTCGCGGGTGCCTCCGGAGCGACTGGCGTGCCAATCTGTGAATAAACCACGGCGGAGACAATCAACACGGTGGCGACAGCGGTGAAAAGCGATGGTGTTAGCCGACGCTGGCTTCGATACAGCGGCCACGCGACCACAAGGGTAGCCGCGAGCAGCATGAATCCAATTACGACCCATATCATGATCGATTGCCGGCCTGTCGCTCGGCGTTCGCCTCATCGGTCGTGTCGTCGATTGGCAGGGCCATGCGGCCCCGTACTATCCTGATCGCGACGAACAGGCCGACAGCGATCAGGAAACCCGGCGCGATCCACAGGAAAAGTGTCTTGCCGCGGAATTGCGGGCGATACAGCGCAAATTCTCCGTATCGCGTGACCAGAAAATCATAGATTTCAGCGTCTGTCTGGCCCTCGGCCAGCATGCGCCGAATCTCGCGGCGCAGGTCGGCTGCGAGAAATGCATTGGAGTCCTTGATACTCTCGTTCTGGCATTGCAGGCAGCGTACTTCCGCGACAATTTTCTCGTAACGTGCCTGCAATTCCGGGTCTTCGAATGCCGTACCGGCATCAATTGCCGAACTTGCATGAGCGAACAACAACAGCAGTATCAAAAGGGCGCTGCGCAATTCAGCGATCTCTCGCTGCAGCGATTTTAGGCACGAAATCACGCTGCCAGATGGCGTCCGTCAACGGGCTGAGGTGCTTGTGCAGTACCGTGCCGTCCGGACCGATCAGGAACGTCTCCGGGGCGCCGTAGACCCCCCAGTCGATACCAACGGTGCCGTCCTCGTCGAATCCCGACACAACGTAGGGGTCGCCCAGCGTGTCCAGCCAGCGAATAGCATCCTCGCGCCGGTCTCGCCAGTTGAGTCCGTAGATTGGGACCTCTCCGCTGGCCGCCAGCGACAACAGGAAGTCATGCTCCTGCCGACAACCCACGCACCAGGTTGCCCACACATTGACCAGTGCCACCTGTCCCGCATAGTCACGGTTGCTGACTGTGCGCCCGGGGTCCCGCAGTTCGGGCAATTCGAACTCAGGCGACGGCTTGTCAATAAAAGGTGACGGCAATTCAGAGGGATCACGTTGCAAGCCGAAGATCAGCATCGGGAGCAGAATAATGAACGCCAGTACCGGTGCGACGTAACGCAATTTCACACGGGCTGCTCCTGTGCCGCGCGTTGTCGTTCGGCCGCCGTTGCCGTCAGTCGATAGCGGCGGTCACTCGCAGCGATCATGCCGCCTAATGCCATGATGAAAGAGCCCAGCCAGATGAAGCGGATCAGGGGCTTGTATTGCAGGCGTACGCTCCAGGCATCGTTGCCGAGCGGGTCACCGAGCGCCACGAACAGGTCGCGATTCCAGCCAGCATCGATACCCGCCTCGGTCATCGGATTCTGCTGCACCAGGTAGGTGCGTTTTTGCGGGTAAAGTGTCGAGACCATCTCGCCGTCCTTGCGAATCTCGACCACGCCTTCCAGTGCACGATAGTTGGGACCGTCCACGGTGCGAAGTCCGCGGAGCTCGAACTGATAGCCGGCAACTTCGACTTTTTCTCCCGGTGCCATGCGCATGTCCACTTCGATACTGAACGCCGATGTGATGGTTACGCCGAGTACGAACATGCCGACCCCGAGATGCGCAACGGTCATGCCGGTTACTGCGCGCGTCATTCCCGGCGTGCCCGGCTTGCGGCGCCAGGCGCGCAATGGGTGAACCATCGACGCCGCTATGATCCAGACGGCCGCAATCGTGCCAACCGTTACCAGTACGCCGGAGCGTCCGTAGAAGAGTGCGGGAATCGCCACGCCGGCAACAACCGCGATTAGCATCGGGACTCGCAATTGCCTGAGCAGCGGCCCGCCCGGTTGCTGCCGCCAGGCGGCATGCATGCCCATGCCGACGAGGAAAATCAGCGGCAGCATGGGAATGGCGAACGCTATCTCGAACCACGGTGGTCCGACTGAAATCTTCCCGCCATTGAACGCTTCCACAGCAAGCGGGGCCAGCGTGCCGAGCAGGATGAGCGTTGCTGCGATCACCAGCAGTACGTTATTCAGCAGTAGGAAGGTTTCGCGGGATACGGGGCGAAAGCCGGCAGACGAATCCAGCGCGGGGGCACGCCAGGCATACAGCGTCAACGCGCCGCCGACGACGACCGCAAGGAAAATGAGAATGAACAGGCCGCGCGCCGGATCCGTGGCAAAAGCATGCACCGACACCAGGATGCCGGAGCGAACCAGGAACGTGCCGAGCAGGCTCAGTGAAAAGGCGGATATTGCCAGCAGCAGCGTCCAGCTCTTGAACAGGCCACGCTTCTCGGTCACCGCCAGCGAGTGAATGAGCGCGGTGCCCACGAGCCAGGGCATGAACGACGCGTTCTCCACCGGGTCCCAGAACCACCAGCCACCCCAGCCCAGTTCGTAATACGCCCACCAACTGCCGAGCGCGATGCCAACGGTCAGGAACAGCCATGCCCACGTGGTCCAGGGCCGCGTCCAGCGCGCCCACGCGCGATCGAGCTGGCCGGACAGCATGGCTGCAACGGCGAACGCGAACGCGACCGCGAAGCCGACATAGCCCAGATAGAGGATCGGTGGATGGATCGCGAGGCCGGGGTCCTGCAATAACGGGTTGAGATCGGCGCCGTCTGCGGGTGCCGGAAAGATTCGCTCAAACGGATTGGAGGTCAGCAGTGTGAATAACAGGAAACCAACGCTCAGTATGCCCAGCACACCGATGACGCGTGCGGCAAAAGCCGGCGGTAATTCCTGGCTGTAACGGCCGACTGCGACGGTCCAGGCGGCAAGAATCAGAATCCACAGCAGCAGCGAGCCTTCGTGAGCGCCCCAGATAGCTGAAAACTTGTAGATGTTCGGCAGCAGCAGCTGGGAGTTGTTGGCGACGTACAGCACTGAAAAATCGCTGGTCAGGAATGCGTAGGCGAGGCAAACAAACGCGATGGACACGAATACGAACTGACCGAGCGCCGCCGGACGCGCGAGGGCAATCAGCGCATCGTCCCGGCGATGCGCGCCGACCAGCGGCAGGACAGCCTGGCAAATTGCCAGGGACAGCCCAAGGATCATCGCAAAATGCCCCACCTCAGCAATCATTGCGCGGCTCCGGCCTCTGCTTCCGCGGCAGCGGCTTTCTCGGCGGCGTGGCGTGCCAGCGACTCGGCTACTTCGGGCGGCATGTAATTTTCGTCATGTTTGGCGAGCACGGTATCAGCAACGAAGCGGCCATCGTCGCCCATGCGCCCATGGGCAATGATGCCCTGCCCCTCGCGGAACAAGTCGGGCAAGACACCGCTGTAGGCAACCGGCAATTCGCTCACTGTATCGGTCAATGTGAACTCGACTTCGAGTTCCCCTGTGGCGCGCCGCACACTGTCCTCGACAACCAGGCCGCCGACGCGAAACCGGCGTTCGGCCGGCACGTTCCCGGCCACGGCTTCCGATATTTCGACGTAGAACATCATGTTGTCCTGAAATGCCCGCAGTGTCAGCGCCGTGGCGATCAGTAGCCCGACGCCCGCGAGACCGACTGCAAGCATGCGTTGCTGGCGAGGCTTCATTCGTTTGACTCTCTGGCTTCCTTCATGGTGCGCGCGGGTTGTCCTGTGACTGTCAGTGTTGCCCTGATTTCGTCCTGAATTCGCCGCTGGCGGCGGCGCCCCTGGACGAAGCATACGATCACTACCGTGAAGGTCAAAGCATAACAAGTCCATACGTAAGCGCCGTACCCTCCCATAGACAGTACTTCGCTCATGCGGTTGCACCGCCCGGCAGCAATAGCTCGCGAACCCAGCGCGCGCGCCGTTCCCGTGACAGCACTTCGCTGCGCACGCGGTAAAGCAGCAATGCGCCGAACAGCAGCGAGAAGCCGAAAATCATGGCCAACAGCGGATACAGCATGGTCGACTCGATAGCCGGGCCACCGGCACGGATCAATGTCGGCCCCTGGTGCAAAGAGGCCCACCACTCCACGGAAAAATGGATGATCGGCACATTGACCACACCAACCAGCGCCAGTACGGCGCTCGCGCGGTCTGCCCGCGAAAGGTCATCGATGGCGCCGCGCAACGCCATGTAGCCGATGTACAGGAACAGGAGCACAAGTTCCGAGGTCAGGCGCGGGTCGCCCCACTCCCACCACGTGCCCCACATGGGGCGGCCCCAAATGGAACCGGTTGCCAGAGCCAGGAAGGTAAACCAGGCGCCTAGCGGTGCAGCGGCGGCGGCGACCGCGTGCGCGAGCTTCATGCGCCAGATCAGTCCGATTCCGGCGGCGATCGCCATGACCATGTACGCGAGCAACGATAAATAGGCTGACGGGACGTGC
>CAYVLL010000150.1:0-5238 GCA_964452235.1 uncultured Woeseiaceae bacterium | reverse complement strand
GCAACGCCGGATGCAGATTGATGGCGCGATGCGCCTGGTCACGGTGCAAATAGAGTGTCACCGCCATCATCGTAATCTGCACCATGACGACAGTGACGATCACGTAGCCCCAGAAAGACAGATTTAACAGGCCGTACAGGTAATCCATCGCTCATTTCCAATTGTAGGAGCCCGTATTACGGGCGATTCACAGTTTTTCGTTAACTTGCGAATATTAAGGTTGCGACTATAGCCCGTGGAACTTTAAAGCTCCAAGGACACAGTCCTCTGTTCGCCAGGACACACAACGGGCGCGCACGGCGCAGTCAGTCCGGCCCGATGCTCCGCCGGAGCGTGAAGCCGGTATAGTGTGCTCCCGTCACATTTCCGGTTTTCCCATGCCCGAGTTGCCCGAGGTCGAGACCAGCCGGCGCGGTATTGCACCGTGGCTCGAACAGCAGCAGGTCCTCAAGGTGACGATCCGGGAAAGGCGCTTACGCTGGCCGGTACCGCAGGATATAGACCGTGAGTTGCCGGGAAAATTCGTGCGATCTCTCACACGGCGGGCCAAATACCTGCTCTTCGAGACCGACGTGGGCACCATGATGCTGCATCTGGGAATGTCGGGCAGTGTGCGCATCATCGAGCCGGACGAACCGCCCGGAAAGCACGACCACCTGGACATCGAATTCGGCAATGGCAAGGCGTTGCGGTTTCGCGATCCACGACGCTTCGGCTCATTGCTGTGGGCCAGCGATCCGCCCCGGCACCCTTTGCTCAGGAACCTCGGGCCTGAACCGCTCTCCGACGAATTTGACGGCGCGTATCTGCGACGGCTGTCGCGAGGCCGGCGGATCGCGGTCAAGCCATTTATCATGAACTCGGCGATCGTCGTGGGTGTCGGCAACATCTACGCCAGCGAATCGCTGTTCCTCGCTAAAATCCATCCGCGACGCCGTGCGGACCGCATCTCCGCCGCGCGCCTCAAGGTGCTGGCTGGGGCCATCAAGTCGGTACTTCTGCGAGCCATCGTCGCCGGCGGCACCACCCTGCGTGACTTTCACGGCGGCGACGGCGAACCCGGGTATTTTCGCCAGCAACTGGACGTGTACGGTCGCGACGGCGACCCCTGCCGCATCTGCGGCCGCCCGATCTCCGTGGTCGTACTGGGCCAGCGCTCGACTTTCTATTGCAGCGGTTGCCAGCGGTAAGCGCCTTTCACGCCCGGCCGCAGCGCTCCATCAATGCCAGCTTCACTTTGGGTGAGACGAACTCGCTGATATCGCCGCCCATACTGGCAATCTCCCGCACCAGGCTCGAAGAAATGTAGGTATAGGTCTCGGTCGGCGTCAGAAATGCGGTTTCCACCTCGTCGGTGAGATGCCGGTTCATGTTGGCAAGCTGGAACTCGTACTCGAAATCAGAGATCGCGCGCAGTCCGCGAACAATGACCTGCAGGCCGTTGTCGCGAGCGAAATTGACTGTCAAGCCATCATAACCGGTGACCTCGACGCGCTTGAATTCGCTCAAGACCGATTTTGCCAGCGCTACGCGCTCCTCGAGATTGAACATCGGCTGCTTGCCGGGATTGGCCGCCACGGCAACGACGACCTTGTCGAAAAGGCGGCTCGCACGCCGCACCAGATCCTCGTGGCCTAGTGTGATCGGGTCAAACGTGCCGGGATACATTGCGGATACTGGCATGCGTCAGTCCTCACTGATTGCGGGAGTCATGGCGAGGGAGTAGCGCACGTTGCCCGCCGTCTTGTCGCGCACTACGGTGTAACCATCCGGAAGATCCGGTCGTTCGTCGCCGCGATCCTGCTCCATGTAGATGCTTGCGCCCTTGGCGAGCCACGAATTTGCCTGCAGCAGTCTACACAATTCCGTCAATGATTCGAGGGCATAAGGCGGATCCAGAAAGACGACATCCATCGCTTGCGGTTTGCTGTCCCGAAGCCACGCGAACGCATCGCTGACGTGCACGACAGCCGTATCGGCAGCCAGCATCGCGACGCTCTTCCGCAATGATCTGGCAGCGGTGACGGAACGTTCGACAAAGACTGCCTCGGCCGCACCGCGTGACAGCGCTTCGAGTCCGAGTACGCCGGTACCTGCAAAAAGATCGAGGCAACGCGCACCTTCGATACGAGGCGCAAGCCAGTTGAACAGAGTTTCACGAATCCGTTCCGGCGTCGGCCGCAGCTCCGGCTCGTCGCAAACCGGCAGCCAACGGCCGCGCCACTTTCCCGCTACAATACGCACGCGTTCGGGCATTGCACGTTTGCGGCGCGATGCGGGACTGCGGCTGGGCGTCATGACGGGTTTGTACTCATTTTGTTGCAGCCATTATGCCGGCGGCGCAGGTCGGTCTATCGGATGCCCAATCACATATCAATTCCAATCCAGGGACATCGGGGTCATTAGTGTTTGGAAAAAGGGAAAAGCCGGATGCGCCATCGCGGGACGGCTTCGTCAAGCGGCTCCGGGCTCGCCTCAATCGCGGCGACAGCTGGCTTACGTACGACCTTGCCAATCTTGCCCCGGGCGGTCGCATCGACGATGACGTTCTCGAGGAAATCGAGACGCGCCTGGTAACGGCCGACATCGGCGTCGCTGCAACCGAACGCATCATCGCCGATCTCAGGAAACGACTTGCTCGCAAGGAATTGAAGGACATGAACGCGCTTATGTCGGGGCTGAAGCGCAGCATAGTGGATATCCTGGCGCCGGTGGAGAGGCCGCTGGTAATCAGCCCGTCGGATGGCCCTTTCGTTATCCTCGTCGTCGGCGTCAACGGCGCCGGCAAGACGACGACCATCGGCAAGGTGGCAAAGCGCCTGCAGGATGAGGGCCTGTCGGTCATGCTGGCCGCCGGCGATACCTTTCGCGCAGCCGCCATCGAGCAACTGCGGGCGTGGGGCGACCGTCACAACACACCGGTCATCGCGCAACAACACGGCGCAGATCCCGCCGCAGTAATGTTCGACGCTTATGCGGCCGCGAAGGCGCGCGGAATCGACGTACTGATAGCGGATACGGCCGGGCGCCTGCAGAGCCAGCAGGGGCTCATGGATGAATTGAAAAAGATAAAGCGGGTTCTTGCGCGGCAGAACGAGGACGTGCCGCAGGAGATACTCCTCGTGCTCGACGCAGGCCTTGGCCAGAACGCATTGGTTCAGGCGGAAAAATTCCACGCGGCACTGGGTGTGACCGGCATCGCGGTGACCAAGCTCGACGGCAGCGCCAAGGGCGGCATTCTTGTCGCGATCGCGGAACGCCTGGGCATTCCGGTGCGCTTCATCGGTATCGGCGAATCCGCCGAAGATCTGCAGCCGTTCGGAGCTGATGAATACGCCGACGCGCTGCTGGACGGCGACGCGGAGCGCGCGCACAAGAAGGATGCTGTCCATTGATCCGGATGGAGAACGTCACCAAACGGTTTCCCGGCGGTCAGGAAGCGCTGAAAGACCTGAGCCTCCACGTCGAGCGGGGCGAAATGACGTTCGTTACCGGGCACTCCGGCGCCGGCAAGAGCACACTTCTGCGACTGATTGCATTGATTGAGCGACCGACGAGCGGACAAGTCATCGTCGACGGGCAGAATACCCGGCGCGTATCCCGCCGCAAGATCCCGGCCTACCGGCGACAGATCGGCATGGTGTTCCAGGATCACAAGCTGTTGTATGACCGGCCGGTATTCGACAACGTTGCCATGCCGCTGGTCATCGCGGGCATAAGCCACCGCGATGCGGCGCGGCGTGTGCGCGCGGCACTCGATCAGGTCGGGCTGCTGCACAAGGAAAAACAGCGGCCCGAGACACTATCGAGTGGCGAGCAGCAACGGGTCGGCATCGCAAGAGCGATTGTCAGTCGCCCGAAACTGCTGATCGCCGACGAGCCGACCGGCAACCTCGATCCGGACCTGTCACTCGAGGTGATGCGCATTTTCCGGCGATTCAACGAAGTCGGTGTCACCGTGCTCATCGCAAGTCACGACATTGCCCTGATCGACCAACTCGGTTGCCGGCGCATCCCGCTCGAGAACGGGTCGGTGCAGATAGAAGACGAGGAAGATGTGGTCGCCGAGTATGCCGAACGGCTCGGCATCGATCCGGAGTTGGGACAATGGCAGTGAACAGGTCCGGCGAGGTGTTCGTGCCGTCGAAGACGACCGGCCCCGTTTCAACCTGGTTTTTGCGCCATGTAAGCACGGCGATCGGCGCGCTCGGGCGGCTGGCGCAGCAGCCGTTCGCCAATCTCATGACCATCCTGGTCATTGCGGTCACCCTGGCGTTGCCGGCGGCGTTGCATCTTGTCATCAAGAACGCGCAATCGGTCAGCGGCAGTTGGGCCAATGCGCTGGATTTTTCTGTTTACCTTAAGGACGGCACGTCGGTTGAAGCGGCGACGGCGCTGGCCAGGCTGATTGAACAACGGGCGGACGTTGCCTCGGTCACGCTGATCCCCGCCGACCAGGCGCTCGCAGAGTTCAAGGAACAATCCGGGTTCGGCGAAGCGCTTGATCATTTGCGGGACAACCCGTTGCCGCACGCGCTGGTGGTGCGGCCCGGCAGCGCCAGCACGGCGGGGTCCATGACACTCTTGCAGGAAGAGATAGCCAATCTCCCCGAAGCCGATTTCGTGCAGGCCGACACCGAGTGGGTGCAGCGTTTTCACGCCATTCTCGACATCCTGCAGCGCGGCATCACCATGGCTTCCATACTGCTCGGCGCGGCGATCGTGATTGTCATCGGCAATACCATCCGGCTGGACATCCAGAACCGGCGCGAGGAAATCGAAGTCACCAAGCTCATCGGCGCCAGCAACGCTTTTGTACGGCGGCCCTTCCTTTACTCGGGCGTCTGGTACGGGCTGGGTGGCGGGCTGCTGGCCCTGGCCCTGGTCGCCTACGGCCTTTACGTGCTCAAAGCGCCGGTGAGCCGCCTTGCCGGGCTCTACGACAGCCCCTACACCCTCCTGGCATTGTCCTTCCGCGAGAGTCTCCTCATTGTCGCCACCGGCGTGGTGCTGGGGCTGGCAGGGTCCTGGCTGGCGGCGGCACGCCATATGCGGCGCATTGAGCCGCGCTAGGGAAAATGGGGTCCTGTCGCCCGTGCTACGGGCTCCTACAGCGTGTCTACTGCCACCGGTAGGAGCCCGTATCACGGGCGACAGGCATCAACTTTAGAGCTACTTGACCCGGCGGAACCGGACGCCCGGTTAGCACTCTAAGGCTGCGAGTGCTAAAATCGGTGT
>CAYVLL010000149.1:0-5270 GCA_964452235.1 uncultured Woeseiaceae bacterium | reverse complement strand
CGAGAACGTACCCCGGCATTGCCATGGGCAGGAGCATTGCCCAACTGAAAAAGCGTCGCCCCGGGAACTCGCAAGCTGCGACGAACCAGGCCAACGATACCCCGATGATTGCAGTGCCGGCCGCCACACCGGCGGCAAGCCACAAGGTATTGCTGAAAGCCTGAGGCAAGACATAGCGGGCCAGATGCGGCCACACGTCGCCGGCACCGCCGAGAAAGGACAGAATGACGACGAGCAGCGGCAGGGATGCGACGAACGCAAATACCAGCACGACCAGGCTCAGGCCGCTGCCGTTTCGTCCCGGCTTCAGCTGTAAAGCGGCGCGTGAGGAGCCGCCGCCCGGCATTCCGGCACGTTGCATGTCAGGTTTTTACATCGCCTCAACGGTAACCGGCGCGATCCATCAATTTGACGGCATCAGCCTGGTAGATGCCGGCCTGTGCCACATTGCTGGGGCTCGCATCGAAAGGTCCCCACGCGGCAACCAGCGGGTGCGGCGCCACAGCCTGATTCGCCGGATACTCCATGTTCTCCCCGCCGAAAAGATTCTGAGCTGCCGGACTCGACATCCAGATCAGCAATGCCTGGGCGCCCTCTGCATTGTCGGCATGCCGTGTGACACCGGCGCCCGACACGTTGACATGGACGCCGCCGGTCTCGGCGGATGGCCAGAAGACGCCGATCGGGATCTCCGGATTGTCCTTTTGCAGACGGCCGAAGTAATAGGTATTGACTACCCCCACGGCGCACTGTCCGGCTGCGATTGCCTCCAGCAATTGTGTGTCGTTTGAGAATACATCGGTTGCGAGGTTGGCGACCCAGCCACGCACGATGCGTTCCGCCGTCTGCTCGCCGAGTTCAGCGATCAACATTGCCACCAGGGACTGATTGTAGACTTTCTCGGAGGTCCGCAAACACAGTCTTCCGCGCCACTTCTCGTCGGCAAGTCCCGCGTAGTCGGTCAGCTCATCGGGAGTAACTGAGCGAGTGTCGTAGACTATCGTTCGCGCGCGCACAGAGAGTCCGAACCACTGATCGTCCGGGTCGCGCAAATGCTCCGGGATATTTGCCTCCAGCACGTCGGAATAAGTCGGTCGCAATGCACCCTGTTCGGCGGCATACCAGAGATTCCCGGCATCGACTGTCAAAAGGAGATCGGCCGGCGTGGTCTGTCCTTCGGCAAGCAGCTTCTGAATGAGCGGCTGCTCACTGTCTGTGGTGTACTGGATTGGCACACCCGTCTCAGCCGTATAGGCGTCGAAAATCGGTTTGATGAGTTGCTCTGCCCGTGCCGAGTAGACGACAACGGGTTGCGGTGGCTCTGCGCCATCAGTGCCGGGCGCCGTAACATCGCCACCGCACGCCGTCAGGCCCGCAAGCGCGCCAAGCCATGCCGATACTGTCAGTGTCCGAGCCGGTACGAGGAGCATAGTGAATTCCGCCTGTTAACGATAATGCGTCTCATTCTCACATATGGAACCGCAACTGGCAACCAGAAGCCGCGCGCTGCGCTCAGGTGTTCGCGATCTCGATACGGTTTCTGCCAGCTGCCTTGGCCTGGTAAAGCGCGACATCGGCCCGAGCCAGGAGGCTGTCGCCGAGAGTCTTCAAGTCCTTGTCATCCGCGCCGGGCAAAGCGGCAGCAATGCCGATGGAGGTGGTAATCGAGACCTCCTGCCGGTCCCCGAAGCGTACGGGACTGGATGAAACCGCTTGTCGAATTCGCTCTGCCAGAAGCTTTCCGGCTGTGACGTCGGTATGCGGCATGAGGATGACAAACTCCTCGCCTCCGTAGCGTGCGGCCACATCACTTGCCCGCACCTGGCATTCGACACGTTGCGCGAGTTCGCGCAGGACTTCATCGCCGGCCGCATGTCCGAAGGTGTCGTTTACCTTCTTGAAATGGTCGAGGTCCAGCATCAGGCAAACAAGTGAGGATTGATCGCGACGTGCCCGGGCGAGTTCTTCTGTCAGGCGCACCTGCAGGTAGCGACGGTTGTGCCAGCCGGTCAGGACATCGGTAAAGCCGCTGCGCATCAGGCGCGCCCTGTTTACGGCATTCTCCAGTGCGAATGACGCAATCGCGGCGATATGGGAGAAAAAATCGGTGGCATGCTGCGAGGTGAATCGACTCCGATCGTGGCTGCCAAAGTTGATACTGCCGAAGAGTGTTCCTTTGTGGGTCAGGGGCAGTATGGCGATGCTGGCGAGGTCGGGGTGCTGCGGAAACAGCAATTGATGGTCGGATCGCCGATACGGTCCGAGCCAGGGTGTACTGAGTGCCACATATTGTGGCGCGAGCCCGGATAACGATTCGACAAACAGCAAACCGGGCAGTGCCTGCGAGGCGGTGCCCGACGCCATCAGCAGATGGCGGACGTCGTGATCCGGATCGCATAGCACCACCGTCACTGTCACGAGCTGATAGCTGTCGGCCAGCCCGATCAACATGCGCCGGAATAACGTTGCGAGATCCTCAGCCTGGAGGAGTTCCAGTTCACGCTTTTGCGACGCCTTCAGTATGCGCGTGTTTCGTGCCACCTCCTCCGTGAGTTGCGCGAGTTTCCTGCGCGTCTCGATGAGCTCTGCCTGGAGATCTTCCCTCGATGCCATGAATCCGCCAAAGGTTCTAGCGCCGTGACGCCAGGTACTCGCGCCCCTGCTCCATCATGCGGACGAAACCGGACTCGTCATTATCGACAACCAGTTGTCGCAGGCGCAGCACGGAATCGCACAAGGAGTCCAGTGAACCCACGCCGAATTTGTTCAGCCGCTGGATTTCAAAATAAAGATGCGGGTTATCCCTGGCGACCGCGCCGGCGACCAGCAATTGGGCATCGAAGGTCGTTGATGACAGTTGCGCCAGTTTCGGCGCAGCTTCGCCGCTTTCTGCAAGTGCGGTGAAGAAAGCAATGTTGAGGGCATGCGACAGGCCCAGCACGTAAGCGATAAGGCGATCGTGATCGTCAAGGCCCATGTCGAGCTGTTCGACCATGGTGGCGGCAAATAGCTCCTTGGCATCTGCCGTCGCCTCGGCCGATCCCACATCGACAAAAATCAGGTGCCTTCCGGAAAGCAATTCCGTATCCGGACCGTACATCGGATGCAGCGACGTTACCCGGCAGCCGGCGGCAGCCAGAGCCTCCAGGCCATCGCGCAACGGGGTCTTGAGAGACCCGATATCAAAGATGAGGCCTTTTGGCTTGCTCGCCGCCAGTTCACCGAGAATTCTTCCGGAAACAGCCAGCGGCGTCGCGACAACAATAATATCAAAGTCGAGGCCAGCCTCGCGCCAGTCGCGGAAGCAGCCGGGGGACGGATCGACTTGCGTGTCGGCAATGCTGGTTGCGAAGCCCTGGGATGCAAAGAAATCGACAAACCAGCCACCCATCTTGCCGGCACCGCCAATGACCAGTACTTCCCTCCCGTTGCCCTTGCCTTCAGCTGCAACCCGATCACGCTCCTGGCTCGCCAATGACGAACGTATCAGGGAACGAATGACACCTTCCGCGAGATTGGGATCCACTGCCAGAGACTGGGCATACGTTCGAGCCGTCTGCAGGACATCCTTTTCGCGTTCATAGTCGCGCGTGGCTCGACCGGTCGACAGCTTGCTGCGGCCGATCTCGCCAACAATTCGCTGCCGTTCCGCGATCAATTCGAGAATCCTGCGGTCTACTGCCGAGAGATCGCTTCTCAGGTCATCAAGAGTCATCGGTCAGGCCGGTTTCGCTGCATCATGGAGTCGAGGGGACCATACCTTTTACAGGACCCGGACGACCTACAGCAAGCGCGACGGCTTAACGATCCCGATTTCGCTTGTAACGATTGTGCTTCTTCCGGTCGTACTTGCGCCAGTCGCTCTTTCGGCTGTCGTGTCGAGGCGCGTATCGGTATCGATCGTGCCTGGCGCTGCGGAATTTTACGTGGCGCACTGGTCGTGCATGTCGCATTTCAATGCCGTACAGGTCGTAGAGTTGCAGCCAACTGAATTGGGATGCGTGTCGATAGCGGCTCTGCAGGTACCAGTCATTGAAATGGCGATGAGACTGCAGCCAGCGTGGCCGCGTGCCGCGGAATCTTTCAGCGGAATGTATGTCGTGAACGACCACAATACGCGGGCCGACGAAATGTGGCGAACTGTGATATACGCCATGCGCCATTCCCTCAGGGGATTGCGAGAGGGCCAGGCAAGACAGTATTGCCAGCATGCCGAGGTGACGTTTCATATCCTGTCTCCCGATGAGTGACCTTACGTGGCCAGATTGCGCCCGGTGCGATGAACAAAGCCTGAATTCAATTTGCTGATTTCGTTACATTTATGAATGGCAACTGAACGGCATTTCAGTTGCAGCAACGGGCGCTTTCGAAAGCCTCGCCCCTACCACCGGTTTGGCAATCATGCGAACATTCAGCGCACTGCGAAAAAGTTTAGGTCAAGGGGAACGCATCGACATGAAAACCCGCGCCGCCGTCGCCTGGGAAGCAGGCAAACCGCTCGAGATCGAAAACATCGATATCGAAGCACCGAAGAAGGGCGAAGTGCTTCTGCGAAATGTCGCGACCGGTGTTTGTCACACGGATGCATTCACATTGTCGGGCGAGGATCCGGAAGGAATTTTTCCGGCAATACTCGGGCATGAGGGCGGCGCGGTTGTCGAAGAAGTCGGCGCGGGCGTCAAGAGTGTCAAAGTTGGTGACCATGTCATCCCCCTGTACACCCCCGAGTGTGGGGAATGCAAATTCTGTAAATCAGGCAAGACCAACCTGTGTCAGGCTATTCGTGCCACACAGGGCAAGGGGCTCATGCCGGACGGCACTTCGCGCTTCTCGAGAAACGGCAAGCCGGTTTTCCATTACATGGGCACGTCGACTTTCAGCGAGTACACGGTGCTGCCGGAAATCGCGGTCGCCCGTGTCAGCAGCAAGGCGCCGCTTGAAAAAATCTGCCTGCTAGGCTGCGGTATTACGACGGGCATCGGCGCCGTACTGAACACGGCCAAGGTCGAAGCCGGCGCGACGGTGGCGGTATTCGGGCTGGGTGGTGTAGGTCTCAGCGCAATACAAGGCGCCACCATGGCCAAAGCCGGTCGAATCATCGCCATCGATGTGAATCCGGACAAATTCGAACTGGCGCGCCAGATGGGCGCAACGGATACCGTCAACCCGAAGGAACACAGTGCGCCGATCCAGGAAGTCATCGTCGAAATGACGGACGGCGGCGTCGATTATTCGTTCGAATGTGTCGGTAACGTCAAGCTGATGCGTGC
>CAYVLL010000148.1:0-5302 GCA_964452235.1 uncultured Woeseiaceae bacterium | reverse complement strand
TGTGCTGTTCATCCGCCGGGATCGGCCATGCCAGATCCGGCAGGCCGGTATTCACGAGGACGTGGTGATGCCCGGCGTGTTCCGCCTCCTGGCCGGCCGGTACGACATCCATCCCGGCTATGCCGAATTCAATCTTGACTGGACTGGAAACGACGGCGCCATGCTGGGGCTCGACAAAAAAGACTTCGGCGTCTGCCGGCGCAGGTGAACGCGCCAGCCCCGCTGTCTGCGCCTCAGTACGACTCGCCGAAGCGGGGGCCGGGGCAGGCCGATCGGCTGCTGCAAGTGACGCGTCCTCGGTATCCGCTGGCTGCGACTCGCCGCCGCAGGCGGCTATTGAAGCCAGGGCCACGAACAAAACTCCAGTTATTGCTGGTTTTTTTATCACTTTTTCGAACTCCTGTGGGCCGATCACGCTGACGCTCTAGATTGAAAATGCCGTATAAAATGCGGCCGCCAGCAAAATGAATGCAAATCCCAAAATGTAAGCCAATACCAGCAGGGCATACTTGAGCAATGTGATGAGTCGCCCCTGCTGATAGACACGGCGCATCGCCTTGTAAAGATATAGCGGTATGTAAAGGGAGATCAGGAATATAGTCAAATTCGCGGCCGATTCCGGAATCGGCAGCCTGGTTGCAAGTCGGCTGATAATTACCTGAATGGTCAGTATCAGGAAGAAGAATGCGTGGAAATGCAGCACGAACAACACGTGTTCGGCGTAGTAGCGCTTCGAGAGCGGAAACAGCATTTTCAGCACCAGCGCCATCAGTGGAAGCAATATGAAAAGGGCAACAGGAACATTGTCCAGCAGTTGATTCAGAAACGCCCGGCCGCTATCGGCGCTGACTTTTTCGCAAACGGCTTGTACACGGTCGCGGGTGAATCGTCGTGACAGCCACTCCGGTGCACCGTCCAATGAGAAACCTTCAAGGTCGCAATTGAAGGCCGCACGATCGTCGGGCGTAATGCGAAGACTTGCGCTCGGTGCCGAATCATTGTCATTGCCAGGTTCGGACTGTTGTGGTCCGACGATGATGCCCTCTCTCCTCAGCTCGTCCAGCACCTCCCTTCGAACTTCGGATTCCGTTCCGGCCGTGTCGGCGCTGACCGCAACCGACGGGTCAGGCGGCTCAAAGAATATGCCCAGCTGCTGTTGCGGGTCGAAAAACGCGACGAGGAAAAACACCAAGCTGAGCACCAGGTAGGTGCGGAACGGCGGCATGAATCGTGCGCGTCGCCCCATCAGATAGTCGCGCGTGAGCTTGCCCGGCCTGAAAACGAGCGGTATCACTGTCTGCCAGAGCCGTGAGTCGACTTCAAACAGGTCGCCGATCGCATCCCGGACCAGCTCCCAGATGCTGATCAATCGGCTGCGAGCACGTTGACCGCAGCGGCTGCAGTATTGACCGGCAAGGGGTGTGGCGCAGTTGGCGCAGGCCTCCTTTGGCTGGCGGGCCTCGCAAGTGCTTGTTACGGGGCGCAGAATTCGCCGGCTGGCAGTGACGCGTTCTCCGAAGTGGGCCTGTGTCGAGCGTCGCATTTCAGTAGCCGGACCTGCGAGATAGTCCTCCAGCGCCTGGCCTGATTCGACCTCGTAGCGGGTAACGTAGCGTGCACGGTCGGTACCGACGTCGCTGACGCGGCACGTGGCAGCATTGAGGAAGCCTGGAAGTTCCAGCATCTGCCGATTGTGTTCATCCAGCCAGGCATCTATCTCGCATGCCGGGTCGGTGCCCGCTTCGCCGTCATGGTCCGGCGCCGCGGGCAGGTCAATCTCCAGCGTGACCTCATAGATGATTGGACCTGACAGC
This sequence comes from uncultured Woeseiaceae bacterium, assembly GCA_964452235.1. Classification (GTDB taxonomy): domain Bacteria; phylum Pseudomonadota; class Gammaproteobacteria; order Steroidobacterales; family Woeseiaceae; genus IDS-8. The sequence continues at coordinate 3,488 of CAYVLL010000148.1, read as the reverse complement.
TCCTGCATGCGCGAAGTGTCCGCAAGGGGTCAGTCGTTGCTGGCCGGTGCTTCCTGGTTCTTGCGGGACGCCGACTTTTTTCTTGCACGAATCTTCGACTTTGCCGCATTGCGGGTGGTTCGGGTCGCATCCTTGCTATCGTCAACACCGCTGCCCGATCTGCCGATTTCATCCGGGGCAAAGTCGTCCACCGCCATAAGGTCGAGTACCTTGCGATGAAATTCACGCAAGGCCTCTGCTTCTTTTGTCTCGATGATCCCGGCGTTCAGGGCTTCCTCGATCTGGTAGCCAAGATATTCCGACTTGATCAGGCCTTCTTTTTCTGCCTTCCGCAATCTTTTCTCGAGCGGCGCCAACTGCTCCGAGACCAGCAGGGCCTCCTGCAGCAACCCGGCAGGGTTACCGGGTTCGATGGTGGTGTAGGCCTGTTGGCTCAGGCGCTCGCGCGCTTCCCCGGTATGCGTGATAAGACCGACAATCTTCTGGCTGAGCTCGTCCGATGGTGCCGAGTAGGTGCGGCCTCGAGGGAATATGAAGCATCGCAGGAAGAAAGCGACCGGGCGGTTCGGGAAATTGCGCAGGAAGCTGTGCAGTTGTTCCTGCGCCCGGTACATCAGTGTGCGTACCGACCACTCGACCAGTGGCAGGTCCGCTGCCCGGCGACCCTGGTTTTCGAAATGCTTCAAAACCGTCGATGCGAGGTACATGGAGCTTAGTACGTCGCCAAGACGGGCAGACAGGAGTTCCTTCTGCTTCAATTTTCCGCCGAGCGTCAGCATTGCAAAATCGGAGGCGAGGGCAAACGCGGCACTGTAACGATTGATGTTCTGGTAATAGCGGCGCGTTGGTGTATTGAGAGGCACGCGACTGAATTTCGCATGCGTCAGCGCAAGTACAAAAGACCGTGCAAGATTGCTGATAGCGTAACCGATATGCGCAAAGAGAGCCTGGTCGAAATTGCGCAGACCCCGTTCACGGTCTTCGTCCTGCGCGGCCTCCAGCTCCTGGAGTACGAACGGATGACAGCGAATGGCGCCCTGTCCGAAGATTATGAGGCTGCGGGTCAGTATGTTCGCGCCTTCGACGGTGATGGCTATCGGGGTCGCCATATAGCCTCGGCCAAGGTAATTGCCCGGGCCCATCATGATGCCCTTGCCACCGTGAACGTCCATGGCGTCGTTCGCGATCATGCGCCCCATTTCCGTGCAGTGATACTTGAGAATCGCCGAAGGCACGGCCGGCTTCTCGCCCTGGTCGATGGCGCCGGAGGTAACCGCGATGGCGGAATTCATAATGTAGGTGTGCCCGGCGATACGGGTCAGGGCCTCGCCCACGCCGTCGAACATCGCAATAGGCAGGTTGAACTGCTTGCGAAGCTGCGCGTATGCGCCTGTCGTGTAGCAGGCGGCCTGACCGCCACCCGCGGCCGTGGAAGGCAATGTGATTGCCCGGCCGACCGCCAGGAGTTCGACCAGCATTCTCCAGCCTTTGCCTGCCATTTCCTGGCCGCCGATGATGTAGTCGAGGGGCACGAAAACATCCTTGCCGCTGGTCGGCCCATTCTGGAATGCAATTCCCAATGGATTGTGCCGGCGGCCGATAACCACGCCGGGTGTGTCGGTCGGCACCAATGCTGCCGTTATGCCGTAGTCCTCCTGTTCGCCGAGGAGGTGGTCGGGGTCGTACAGCTTGAAGGCCAGTCCCAGCACTGTGGCGACTGGCGCAAGCGTGATATAGCGCTTGTTCCAGTTGAGCCGGATGCCAATGATGTCCTCGCCGTGCCAGTTGCCCTTGCAAACCACCCCGCTGTCGATGAGTGCGGCGGCGTCGGAACCGGCCTGCGGCGACGTCAGTGCGAAGCAGGGAATTTCGTCTCCGGATGCGAGTCCCGGCAGGTATCGTTTCTTCTGTTCTTCCGTGCCGTAGTGCAGCAGGAGTTCCGCGGGCCCCAGCGAATTCGGTACCCCAACCGTTGACGAAGCCACGCTGCTGCGGCTGGCAAGCTTGGCGATGACCATCGCGTTGCAATAGGCCGAGAACTCCAGTCCGCCGTACTGCTTCGGGATAATCATGGCGAAGAATTTGTGCTTCTTGATGAACTGCCACACCGCCGGCGACAGATCACCAAGTTCATGGCAGATTTCCCAGTCGTCCAGCATGCGACAAAGCTCCTCGCAAGGCCCGTCGATGAACGCCTGTTCCTCCTCCGAGAGTTTCGGGGGCGGGAACGACATGAGTCGATCCCAGTCCGGCCTGCCCGAGAAAAGTTCGCCGTCCCACCAGACACTGCCCGCTTCCAGTGCTTCGCGTTCCGTGGCCGACATTGACGGCAGCATGCGACGGTAAACGTCGAGCGCAGGACGAGTAATCTTTTCCCGTCGCAGTTCACGCATGTTGACCACTACCATGACGCCGAATAACAGCCACAGCACAAGCAGCCAGAGCCAGTGCGGGCTGCCGAAAATGGAGTACGTCAGCAGGGCAACACCGGTTGCAATAGTGGCGTTAAACAGATTTACCCTGTGATAGGCGAGGTAAATGCCACCGCCCGCAAATAACAGGAACCACAGCAAACCCACTATAAAACTCGCCACTTTTCTTTCCTCAAGGTCGGATTCCGGCGCCCGGTAACCCTATCACCGGCACCGGATGCCTTCCACATCGCCCTCACAGAAGCGCTTCGATCGCAGCCCGTTCTTCCCTCAGCTCCGTTTCGGTAGCCCGCATGCGCTCACGACTGAAGTCGCTGATATCAAGTCCCTGAACGATTTCATAGGCACCATCCCTGCAACGTACCGGGTACGAATAAACGATACCGTCCGCGATTCCATAGCTGCCATCTGCCGGAATCGCCATGCTGACCCAGTCATCCTCTCTTCCGCCCAGTGCCCAGTCGCGCATATGGTCGATGGCAGCCGATGCGGCGGAAGCGGCCGAAGACGCCCCGCGCGCCTTGATAATCTCCGCGCCGCGCTGCTGCACGCGCGGGATGAACTCTCCGCTGACCCATTCGCGCGGAACCTGGTCGACGGCCGGTGCACCATCGACGATAGCGTGGTCGATATCCGGATACTGGGTGGCAGAATGATTGCCCCAGATGGTCATCTGACGGATATCGCTGACGGGTTTGCCGGTCTTTGCCGATAGCTGTGCGATGGCTCGATTATGGTCGAGACGGGTCATCGCCGTAATTTGCCTGGGGTCGATGTCCGGCGCATTGCAGCGTGTTATCAGTGCGTTGGTATTGGCCGGATTGCCGACTACGAGTATGCGGATGTCGCGGCTGGCCTGTTCATTGATCGCCTTGCCTTGCGCGGAGAAAATCTGCGCGTTTGCTTCCAGGAGATCCTTGCGCTCCATTCCCGGCCCGCGCGGTCGCGCGCCGACGAGCAATGCGAAGTCAGAATCACGGAACGCCGTTGACGCGTCATCGGTGGCTACTGTCCCGGCCAGTGTTGGAAAGGCACAGTCTTCCAGTTCCATGACCA
>CAYVLL010000147.1:2736-5425 GCA_964452235.1 uncultured Woeseiaceae bacterium | reverse complement strand
GATGATGCAGAGGAACCGATGTGCCGGCCTTCAATTCCCAACGGGAAAAGGTGCTCTGTGTGCCGTGCACGACCTGTCGAGTGATTCCTGGAGCCAGAGTTTCCATAGGGACGTCCTTCAAAGACAGCTTTGCCGCCTGAATCACTCTGCCGTCAGGCCTTGTCGGCTGGGCATCTGCGTCTGATGTCTCGCCGGCGGCCTGGCCAGTAGCGACCATTGCAAGCGCAATGAGGCCGACGAGTAATGCAAGTGCAGAAATCTTTTTCATAGTCTCGGCTTTATACCTGTTCCGTTAAATTTCGAAGTGACCGAACTCGTCCACTTACTCCGGGTGCAGGTAGAACACCTTGCTCATGATCTGCCATTGGCCTTCGATCTTGACCAGCGTGAAAAAGTCGGTGAAGCGGTGGCCGGTCCAGTTGTCGAGCTCGACGCGCACGCTGGCCGCCGATCCTTCGTGCTCAATCTGGATCTGGCCAACCTCGAGCTCGGCTGCCGGTCCATTCTCCGCGTGCCAGTCGTAGAACATCTGGATCGGCCCGGCGAACAGGTCGGGGCCAACGTAGCCGCAGATCGTGGCCAGCTCGTGAAAGATCGGACGCAGGGTATCGATGCTGCCGGTTCGGCCGCCTTCGATGTAGGTCTGCACCACTCGTTCGATCTGGCTTGCGTCTTCACTTGACTCTAAATTGGTCATACATTGCACTCTCTATGTGGATAAATAATTCTCGGGCCCATCTCTCCCGCCGCCATCAGTCAGAATTCGAAACATCCGATGCAATATGCTTATGATGCATTTCATGCTTGAGCGACCGTTACGGTAATTAGCGTGTGAACTGTCCATCTGGTATTTGACCCCTGTTCTATTGGAGCCGTGTCGCTGATGTCCGACTGCGCTGCAGGAAGGCTGGCCTTCCCGCAGCGCAGCGGACGGTTACATCACTTCAGCGTGATTTCCCGGGTCATGTATTCGCCCTGGATTTCGCGAATTTCGTTGTACAGTTCGAGCACCTTCTCGTTGCTGGCATCCATGTTCTCCTGTCCCCAGGCTTCCATGAAGGTGTTGTATCGCTCACGGCTTGGCGCAAGGACCTCCGTGCTTGGGTACTTGATGACCAAAAGCAGATCGAACGCTCCGGGAGCGACAGCTTGATTGGCATGGATCGAGTAGTACTCGACATGGCCCAGGGATTTGGCCACTTCATTGGCTGCAACCCAGGTCGATTTCAGGCCTTCCAGGTAGATGTCCTGAGTGCCCGGATCAAGCTTGACCATGGTGAGCGACCAGACTGCGTCCGAGACTTCATAGTCTTCCCAGACCTCCAGTTGGGCTGCAGCCGGCACTACGGCGAGCACACCAAACAACATAACGATGGAAACTGCGAGTCCGCGCATACGATTTGAACGATTCATGGTATTTCCTCTTTTTGTTTGTGGGAGAGTTGACTTCAGATACTGCTCTTTCATGTTGCTTGCCTCTTTTCTGTGGTTCCCCTTCATGCATGCAAAATGTTTCGGCCGGGCACAGGTGGTCAGAGCAAGGCACTGACCGCACCCCTGATCGGCGAGACCGGCTCGTGCACCTTGCGCTCCCGGAAGTCGTCCAGCGAGCCGCCGTCGCGTACAGTGGCCAGCCATTCTTCGGGATCGAATTCCACCCCGACCGGATTGGCTTCAAACGGCGGCCCGGAAATATAGGCGTTGCAATCCTCGGTGGCTTCGAACGCGTCGACTTGGAATTCCATTTGATTGCCGTCGGGATCGGCGTAGTACATCGAAATCGTTACCCCGTGATGGACGCACCAGTAGGGCTCGATGTCGCTGGCCTTGCACTCGGCGTAGTTCTTGAAAAGATCCTCAAGCGAGTCCAGCGTCCAGGCCAGGTGATCAACGCCAACCCAGGTTTTCGTATCCGGTTCCGAACCGTCCGGATCGACAACGGACAAATCGAGCAATGCAAAACGATGATGTTCGTCATCGAAGGTCAGAAAGGCCATTGCGGGATTCTGGTGCTGCACCCTGGCGCCGAACACAGTGCGATACCAGTCCAGCATTTCGGTGAATCGTCGGGTGCGATACACCACGTGGGCAAGTGCTTTGGGCGTTACCGTCACGACACAATCTCCTTATGGTGAGTCATTCGTAGAAATAGCGTTCTTCGATGATCTTGCCGTCGCGCACGGCAAACACGATGATCTCGCTGTGCGGTATTCGCCGCCCGCCATGGGCGATCAGCATGTCGGCAAACAGCGCAAAGTGATCGCCGGTCACGAACGGTCCATCGAGACTCAGGTCCTCGATGCCGCGGGTTGAAAACCAGCGCAGGTTCTTTTCCCGGACCGCTTCGATACCGCGGCACTCCGCTCCGATACCATCGAGAACCGACCGCGGTTCGAAGCTGGCCACGTCCTCGGCCCAGTACCGGTCGCCGGCGGCGAGAAATTCACCGGCCAGCCAAAGTGCGGTGAAATCGGCTGCGACTTCCGCGGTCGTGGCCCGGGGCTCGGTCATGGCTTCGGCCGCGCATCCAGCCCGAAGTCGGCTTCGACCCGGTCATACCAGGCATCGTCGTCCAGCGCGCCCCACTCGACCCACTGTTCATCGCTCATGGCCTGGCGCCAGGCGATGAAAGGCTCGGCATCCGGCCCGGCGCCGGTGACCAGTATGTTCGCCATGCCTTGCTCTCCCT
>CAYVLL010000147.1:0-2636 GCA_964452235.1 uncultured Woeseiaceae bacterium | reverse complement strand
GGCGTGTCGGCGTCTGCATTGGAGAAAGCTTGCGTGCGAAACAGCGAGCCGGGCAATATCGCCAGCGTCAGTTCTTCGTCATTTCTGCGTCAATCGGCGCTGGATGCGCCGAATTCAGGATTGTGGGGCGTGGGAATCCGGCTCGGCCAGCAGATCCGGCCAGCCATATTTTTCCCAGGCGGCCACCAGGCCAATCCGCTCGGCAAAGGACAGGAAGTCGGGATGCAGGCGGGTCTGGCGGATCGGTTCGATGTCCGCCCACAGCGACATCAGGCAGTACATGTTCGCCGGCGTAATCTGGGCGCCGAGGGTCCCGAAGACCATTTTCGAATAACCCATCCAGATAGCCGGGGCAACGATGCTGGTGTCATTGGGATCCGGCAGGGTCTTGTTAAGGCGATCGAGCACGCTGCAGTACACCTTTCGATGGAATGGCCTTCCGCTGCAAACACCCCTGGCTGCAATCTGCCAGTAGATGTTCAGGGCCAGGCCGGATAGCGGCCGGGTGCCGGCTGGCGGAAAGATCACGGTGTTCATCAGAAAACGCGTCTGCCGGTACTGCGCCACCGCCCGTTTTCGATCGCCGGAAGCGGCGGTGGCGACCGCCAGCCACATCGCCGGCAGGCCGAGATCGACCATGCGCTGGCCCGTGGCGATTGCGGCGTCGAAGTTGCCCAGGTTGAGCTGCGCGACCGACAGCATGGCGAAGTTGCGGCCGTTGACGGGGTCCCGGTCGATGGCCTGCTCGATATACGGCAAGGCTTCGCGTGTGCGGCCGATGTAGAGCAGAAAGGACCCGAGTCGCAGGATCACATCGGGATTGTCGGGCTCGAGCCGGTAGGCCTCGTGCGCCAGATCCAGCGCGCCTACCGGGTCGTTCCGCGTCCAATGGTGGATGCCGAGCATTGCCCGCGCGTGGCCCTGCGACGGGTCCAGCTCGATGGCCTTTCGGGCGCATTCGGCCATGCGCGCCGACTTCTCCAGCCGGTCCAGGCAGGGCGTGTAGACGGCGGTGTACACATAAGCCTCGGCCAGCGCCGTCCAGCACGCGGCAAAATCCGGGTCGATCGCCAGCGACGCTTCGAGCAGCTCGACGGCCTTGCCCAGCACACCGTCACCGATGGCCCGGGCGGTCAGGGCACGGCCCTGCAGGTAGAGTTCATAGGCCGCCTTGCTCGATGTGGTGCGACGTTGGCCCGGCACACGGAAATCCATCCCCAGCGCGCCGCCGAGTTCCCGGCTGACCGCCCGCGCGATGTTGTCTTGCAAGGCAAACACGTCGGCACTGTTGCCGCGGTAACCGTGCGACCAGCGCTCGAAGCCGGTAGCGCCGTCGACCAGGGACACGTGAACGCGCACATCCTCGCCCTGGCGCTGCACCGAGCCCTGGACGAGGTAGGACACGCGAAGCGCTTCGGCGAGTTCGGTCAGCGGCTTTTCCGAGCGAGCAAGACTGAGCGACGAGCCCCGCCCGGCGACCAGCAACTGCGGCACCTGCCCGAGCGTGGTGACCAGTTCGTCAAACAGCCCCTGGGCTATTGGACCCGATGCGTCATCGGTTCCGATCGACTGGAACGGCAGGATGCCGATCCGTGTTTTCGTGTCGGGTTCCCTGACCATCGCCTCGGGAAGTCGAAGCCGCCAGGCATCGAGTAGCCGGGCATGTTCCTGATTCTCCCCACGACGCTGCAAATCCGCCAGCGCCTGCTCGACGGCAACTTTCAGTCGCTGCTCGACCTGCGCGCGGCGGCCGGCCAGCCATTGCTCGAAGGTCTTGCCGAAGTTCAGGCCCCCCAACAAGGGCTTGCCGCCGATCTCCAGCAGCATCTCGCTGGCACGCAATTGCTCTCGCTCTTCGAGTGCCGATTCCAGATCGGCCAGATCGGAGCGTACGGCAGCAGGGTTGACGGCGACGCTGTTGCGGGTGACCTCGAAAAAATCCGCCCGAACCGGCGCCAGCTGCTTCTTCAGCCCCAGCAGGGTCTGGCGCAGACTGGCCCGCGCCTGCGCCTGAAATCTTCCCTGCCACAAAAGCTCGCACAGCCGTCCACGCTCGACGGCAACGCCCGGGGCCAGACAGAGAATGGCCAGAACGGCCCGTGCGCGCTTGCCGGTGATCTCGAGTTCGTCGCCGTCGGGCAGCTCGAGTCGGAAGGTGCCGAACAGCGTGGCGCGAAGCACTGTATCGGTGCCTTTTACAGCCTCATTCATGACGGTTCCGCAATCGTCGAATCGCACCGCTGCAGCGCCCGAAATGCACGCAACGCAGCTTCGGGACGATCGCCCGCGCTCGTCATGATCTGGTCGATCTCGGCGCGCATGGCACCAACGTCCTCGGCCAGGCGCACCAGGTAGTTGTGTTCACGCTCGCGCAACTGTCGTTGCTCGTTCCACTCGGTGACCTGCAGGGCAACGAAGATTCCGGTGACGACGATGATGAACTCGATCGCCACCGCGAACCAGTCCTGCTTGCGGATCGATTGGGCGAGGCGGCGGAGGATCATTTTTCGATCGAATCCTCAGGTGCGCCCAGATGAACGTCCAGCGGACCGTCTGTCCATAGCAGGAATACGGTCTCTTCGAGCATTTCCAGCGGACCATGGGCATGATATGGCGGCGTATAGAAGAAATCGTCG
>CAYVLL010000146.1:0-5431 GCA_964452235.1 uncultured Woeseiaceae bacterium | reverse complement strand
ACAGTGACCCGCGACTAAGTCCAGGGTCACTGTCCCCAATTTCGTCGTCCCCAATTTCGGTCACTGTCCCCAATTTCCTCCCTGAGTTCAGGACCCTGTTCCGGTATTCCGTTCAGGGACGGGCTTCGAGGACCAGGTTGAAGGGCGTCTCGGCCGCTCGCCGCACGCGCGTGAAGCCGGCCTCGCCCAGCACCTCGGAAAGGCGCGGTTCCCCGGCCTGGGCGCCGAGCGCCATGCCGACTTCCTCCGACAAGGAGTGCGCGCAGCAGAGGGTGGTTGAGGCCGCGTAGTACAGGCGGCCGACCGGATTCAGGTTGTCCTCGATCCGCCCTCCGGCCATCGGCTCGACCAGCATCAGGGCGCCATCGTCGGCCAGCGCTTCACGCGCGTGGCGCGCCGCACCCACCGGATCTCCCATGTCATGCAAGCAATCGAAGAAGCAGATCAAATCGTAGCGCTCCGCGGGATAATCTTTGGCGCTCGCCTTGCGAAACTGGACACGATCGGTCACACCCGCCTCCTGAGCCAGCTCCTCCGCCGCACTGACCGAAGCATCGTGGTAATCGAAGCCGTGAAACCGTGATTTTGGGAACGACTGCGCCATGATGATCGACGAATGGCCGAAGCCGCAGCCGACGTCCGCGACCGATGCGCCCCGCTCGAGCTTGTCGACGACGCCGTCAAGGGACGGCAGCCACTCGGCCGTCAGGTGTTGCTGATAGCCATTCCGAAAGAAAGCCGCTGTGCCACAAAAGAGCCGCTCGTTGTGCGCATGCCAGGGCACTCCGTCACCTGTGCGAAACGCCTCGAGCGCCATTTCCTCGTCTAGATACATGGAGGCCGTCAACTCCAGAGCCGGAGGCAGGAATACCGGGCTCGTACTGTCGGCAAGTGCGTACGCCTGCTCCGGCGGCAACAGGTATTTGCCGCTCTTCGGCTCATAAGTCACATAGCCGCCGGCAGCCTGGTTGTTGAGCCACTCGCGCACGTAGCGTTCCGCGCAACCCGCGCGTTCAGCGACTTCCGCGGCTGTCAACGGGCCGGCTCCGGCCATGGCCTCGTAGAGGCCGAGCTTGTGCCCGATAATGACGAGTACTGCGGAGGTGGCTGCCGCGAGGTCCGATACCATGATTCCCAGGAAATCATTCAGCCTGTTCTGGTCAATTGCCGTCATCGTTTTCTCCATTCAGGACGGAGGACATCCGTCGTTGCCGTGACGGAAAATGCTGCCAGCACCGGCTCTGCCAATCGATAGGAATCTTGTCCCCTTTTTCATAGGACCACCGGGACGATTGTCCCGGCGCTTGCAATTGCCGTCAGTCGGGAACGCCGTGGTGATGGACCTGCACGATAGCCTCGGCACGGCTGCGAACGCCGAGCTTGCGGTACAGGCTCGAGAGGTGATTGCGCACGGTCTTCTCCGAAAGGCACAGGCGATCAGCAATGTGCGCGTTGCTCTGACCGGCGCAGATCAGGGCCAATACTTCACGTTCACGGCCGCTCAAGGCCTTACGTGGCGTCGCGTCGCCCTGTTGCGCCGCCGCGGCACCGGTGAAATCGAGCACGGCGTGCTGGAATTGCTGCCAGGCAGGTTCATGCTCGAGCAGCACGTGGTTGCGCGATTCGAGCTGCACGAACACGGCTTCGCGAATGCCGCGCGCAATGAGCTTGCCTTCCTCGATTGGCACGACCTCATCACGGTTTCCGTGCAGGACGAGCGTCGGCACGCGCACACGATCGAGCTGGTCCGTGACGTCCACGTCGGCACGCGCGGCCAGCAAGCGGGCGCCAATCGTCGCGGTTGTCGAGTGCCGGCACAACTCGTTGAACCAGGCGATCTGCTCGTCCGTACCCTCGGGAATGAAGCGTGACGTGAACAGCTGCCGGAACGCCGGGTTGTCCTTTTCCCAGCCAAGAATTGCCAGCTGCTCCATCGCCTGGTAAAGACGTTCGGACTCTTCGTCGCCCCGGCGGTTGGCGCCGCGCGAATAACCGCCGTACACGACAAGATGGGAAATCCTGCCGGGATGCCGGGCTGCGTAAGCGATGGCTGTGGCCGCACCCTGGCTGATGCCGAGAAGGACGAAGGGCTCCCGTATGTCGGCGGCATCGATAACCGCGGTGAGATCCTCCACCCAGCGCTCATACGACAGGTCACCGACATCCCAGGCAGACATGCCGCAGCCACGCTCGTCGTAGCGGAGGTAGCGGAAGTGCTGATCAAGGAACCGGATCCAGTGGCGCCAGACCGGGCTCTCACGGTCGTATTCGAGGTGTGTCAGCCAGTTCGAAGCTTTGACCAGCGGCCGACCGTGCCCTGACTGTGTCCAAGCGATACTAACGTCATCGGCCGTCTGGAGAAACCGGACCGGCTGCTTCATCCCGGGGTTATCCGGCGCCTTGCGCCGGGGCTTGCGCCGGGGTCGGACCTCGTTATATCAATGATTTTATTCATTTAATTGATCTGTGCAGACTCGATGGGCGGGGACCTGCCCGTGCGGCAACGAGGCGTAACACTGCAAGGCAGTGTAACCGGAAGATACCGCGTTGGCGATTCGTGAGCATGGCGGTGGCACCCGCTCGCTGGAGTGCAGCGACAACTTCGAGCAGGTCGTTCCGAACTGCGCCGGGCGTCGCTAAGTAAGCCGTTGTTCCGGCGGCAAACGCAGGCGTGACGACATCGCCGTCAAGGCGTCGCGTTATCGAATTGCTCGAGCGCCTCGGCGAGGTAATCGGCGAGCAACGGCGTGCCGATCAGGTAATCGGCCGTATGGTCGTTCCAGTTCTCCTCGGCGAGCTCGAGGGCTTCGTCCCACTCGTCGACCGTGTAGTCGCCACGGCCGACCCACATAAGCGCGACCACCGTCATCTGCTGGTCCGGATCCAGGTCCTCGATGACGCCCTTAAGCTGCTGGTAAACGAGGTCCGTACCGTACTTCGATGTCATCAGTTCGCTGAAGTCCCCGTCGCCGATATCCAGTTCTTCCTCATCCTCGAGCGGGGTCACATCGGTCTGCTCGTTGAATTCACGAGCTTTGTCGATGATGCCGGTGACGATTTCGCGATTCAGGTCGAGCTCCAATGTAACCTCCAGCAGGTGTTGAACGTCGGGCGGTGCCCTTGCCACGGGTCCGGTCTGGTCAGGCGATACTCTAATACGTGACCGGCGAGCCGGCAAAGTGCAGCCATGACGCGGCCGAAAAAAATCCAAGAAGGGCGCTCGAGTCGCTGACGCTGCTCAACTGTACAGGCCCGGGAACACAGGCACGGCCCGAACTTGTCCCTTGCCACACGGTCGCAGTGTTTATCGCCCGATAGCACGCAGATGGGGATCCCGGTGCACAGGCATTTTGCGTGGCGCGTTCTTGCCGTTGTCTTGCTGCTCACGCCGGCGGCAGCCTCCGACGTATACAAAGACGTCTACTCCGTCGAGCTCTCCACTCTTGCTCCCGGTGTTTACCTGGTGCAGAGGCCCGGACCTTTGCGCGAACCAGTCGAGGCTAATGCGGTATTCGTCGTCAACGCCGAGGATGTCGTGGTTTTCGAGGGCGGCGGCGCGCCGCTCGTTGCCGAGCGCACTATTGCCCTGATTCGGAGTGTCACGAGCAAGCCCGTATCGCATCTCATCAACAGTCATTGGCATGGTGACCACAATCTCGGCAACCAGGTGTATCGAGCCGAGTACCCGAACGTGCGCATCGTCGGCCATCCGGAAACCCGGAAAGCAATGACGGGGCCGCCGATGGCCTACGTCGAACGCTACGTGCCGATGCTCACCGGGCTCATCGAGGAATGGACCGCCGAGCTGGAACGCGGTGAGCTGTCGTCGCGACGCGCCGAGTTGCTGCCCAGTCTCGGGCTGATGCGCGACGAATTGGCCCGCACGACCGTCGTGCCGCCCGATTTGCTGGTCAGCGACCGCCTGACACTCGAACGCGGCGATCGCAAGATCCACATTCTGCACCCCGGACGCGGCAATACGCCAGGCGATCTGGTCCTCTGGTTGCCTGGCGAACGCATTCTCGCGAGCGGCGATCTCATCGTGCATCCGATCCCTTACGGATTCGGCAGTTTTCCCGAGGACTGGATCGCAACACTCGAGCAGCTCGCAAACCTGGACTTCGCCATACTCGTGCCGGGACACGGCGCCGTGCAGAAAGACGCAACCTACATCCGCCGGCTGCAGGCGCTGCTGACCGAGGTGCGACGCCAGGTAGGCCAGTCGGTTGCCGACGGTCTCGACCTCAATGCAACGCGCGAGGCCCTCGACCTGTCCGAGTTCGTGGATGAATTCGCCGGAGACGATGAGGATGCCCGCCTGAAATTCGACAACTGGTGGCGCCAGCCCATCGCGCGATCCGCGTGGCTCGAAGCACGCGGCGAGCCGATCCTGCAGGGCGCTGCCGATGAGACCGGCTAGCGGGAGGAGTCAAAACGCCTTGCACCGCCGCCCGCCTCAGGCTGTATTTCTCACGTTAACCGGTTCGATCTCCAGTCCCGTTGGCGTCACTCCTTCAGCGCTTCTGCGTAGCGCCGCTGCATCTCCTCCGGGGACACTTCTTCGATGCTGTGGCCGATGTTCCAGCGGTGTCCGAACGGGTCGCGAATGCAGCCGGAGCGTTCGCCGTAGAACTGGTCCTGCGCCGCGCGTTCCAGTGTTGCGCCTTCCGCAACCGCGCGCCCGATCAGGACATCGGCGTCATCGACGTGCAGGTGTATCGTGACCGTTGTCTTGCCGACCGTGCCGGGTCCGTGGATATCGAACTCGGGGTACTCGTCGGACAACATGATCACCGTCCCGCCGAAGTCGAGCTCTGCATGTCCAAGGCGCCCGCCCGGTTCGGTCAGTCGAAAAATCTCCCGGGCACCGAAGACCCGGGTGTACCAGTCGATCGCCTGGGCGGCGTCCTTCGTATGCAGGTAGGCAAACACTTCATGGATGTTCACGGCATTCTCCTTCGGGTGCGTGGTCGGATCACCGACAATTGGGAGCTGCTGTCAGAGTACCTGCCGGATGCAGTCGGGTATTGAAAGAAATTGACTTCTCACCGGCATCGCGTGACGGCAATTGCGCTGAGGTCAGTCGAGCGGCACGTGATGGGGGCGTTGCGGTGCCGAGGCGCGATACTCTCCCGGCGTCATGCCGGCGAACTCGCGGAAGTCACGGTGGAAGTGCGCCTGGTCGCTGTAGCCTGCGCCGGCCGCCATTTCCGCCAGCGAACACCGCGAAGCAGCGAGATCCTCGAGCAACCCGGAGAAGCGTAACACCCGTCCGAACCGCTTCGGGGTGATGCCCACCGCGCCGCGAAACAGCGCGTTGAAACGGCGGTGGCTGTATCCCGTACTCGACACAAGGTCGTGTATGGATTCGTAGTTGTGCCAGTTTGCGAGTCCGTGTGCGACGGCCGGGTGCAGGCCTCGCAGGCCTGGG
>CAYVLL010000145.1:0-5452 GCA_964452235.1 uncultured Woeseiaceae bacterium | reverse complement strand
ATCGCCCGTGATACGGGCTCCTACAGGGTATTTATCCGCATGACCGGCCACGCCGATGACCGATTCAGCAATCCGGTCGAAGCTCGCAAAAAGGCAATGGATTACCTCGCGCGCCGCGAATACGGTCACAGCGAGCTGCAAACCAAATTGCAGCGTGCCGGTTTCGAGCCGGCCACGGTGACGAGTGTCGTGGATCAGCTCGCCCGTGAAGGGCTGCAGAACGACCGGCGCTTCGTCGATAGTTTCCTGCGGTCGCGTATCAGTCAGGGCAAGGGACCCGTCCGCATCCGGCTGGAGTTGCGGCAGCATGGAATCGACGAGGCACTGGCAGACGCGAGCCTCGATGCGAGCGACGAGAACTGGTCTGATCTTGCTGCTGACATTCGTGCAAGAAAGTTCGGCAAGGAGCTGCCACGCGACTTTCGCGAGAAAGCGCGCCAGATGCGCTTCCTGCAGTACAGGGGCTTCGAGTCCGCGCACATCCAACGGGCGGTCGCTGGCGCCGAAGAAGAATAGCCCGTGAAATCAGGACAATATAAGTCATCTCCCTTACACTAGCCCGGATTGTATTCATTCCGGCAGCCCCCATAACTACTCCATGTCCTTCATGACCAGCAACGAATTGCGGCAGGCGTTTCTTCGCTTTTTTGAGGAGCGTGGTCACGAAGTCGTTGCGAGTTCACCGCTTGTGCCCGGCAACGACCCGACACTTCTGTTCACCAACGCAGGCATGGTGCAGTTCAAGGACGTCTTCCTCGGCAAGGATAAACGCAGTTACCAGCGGGCGGTAACGTCGCAACGCTGCGTGCGTGCCGGCGGCAAGCACAACGACCTCGAGAATGTCGGCTACACCGCACGGCATCACACGTTTTTCGAAATGCTCGGCAACTTCAGTTTTGGCGACTACTTCAAGGAGGAAGGAATCAAGCTGGCCTGGGAGTTCCTTACCGAGGAACTGGGCTTACCGGCCGATCGGCTGTGGGTGACGGTCTTCGAGGATGACGACGAGGCAGCGGACATCTGGCTCAAGACAATGCAAATTGATCCGACGCGTTTCTCGCGTATGGGTACGAAGGACAACTTCTGGGCAATGGGCGATACGGGCCCCTGCGGTCCCTGCAGTGAAATTTTTTACGACCACGGCGCGGATGTGGCCGGTGGGCCGCCGGGATCCCCTGATGAAGACGGCGATCGCTATGTCGAGATCTGGAACCTGGTGTTCATGCAGTTCGACCGGGCCGCGAACGGTGATATGACGCCGCTGCCAAAGCCGTCCGTGGACACCGGCATGGGGCTCGAGCGCATGGCCGCTGTCATGCAGGGCGTACACAGCAACTACGAAATCGACCTGTTTGCCAGGCTTATTGACTCGGCCGCGCGCACGCTGGGTGTGGCGAACGACGGTTCGAGTTCGCTGAACGTCATTGCCGATCATATTCGCGCCTGTGCGTTCCTTATTGTCGATGGCGTGTTGCCGGGCAATGAGGGCCGCGGATACGTCCTGCGACGTATCATTCGTCGCGCGATCCGGCACGGCAAGAAACTGGGTGTCGATGCGAGCTTCTTCCACAAGCTGGTGGACCCGCTGTGCGCTGAAATGGGCGATGCGTATCCGGAACTTGTGAAAGCCAAAGCACACGTCATCAAGGTGCTTGCTCAGGAAGAAGCACGTTTCGCTGAAACGCTCGATCAGGGCATGGATATTCTCGAAACCGCAATTTCGGATATGACAGGCAAGGTATTGGCCGGCGACGTCGTTTTCAAACTTTACGATACCTACGGTTTTCCTGTCGACCTGACCGCCGACATTGCGCGAGAACGTGGCCTTGAGGTTGATCAGGAAGGCTTCGAACTCGAAATGTCGGAACAGCGTAAACGTGCACGAGCGGCCAGCCGCTTTGGCGATGACAATCGTGAGGCGATCAACACCGACGCAAGCAGCGAGTTCAGCGGCTATGAACGGGTTGAGGAAGATTCGACCGTTGTCGCGTTGTTTCGCGATGGCAGCGCAGTGGACGTGTTAAAGGAAGGCGAGCAGGGGTCCGTTATCCTGGCGTCGACACCGTTCTATGCGGAAAGCGGCGGACAGGTTGGCGACACCGGTACGTTACAGTCGGGCCATGCAGTCTTTGCTGTCAACGACACGCGCAAGTCCGGAAAGGCCATTCTGCATACAGGCGTAGTGCAATCGGGCTCGTTGCGCATCGGCGACGGTCTCGCGGCACGCGTGGATAGCGAACGGCGCGGTCGCATCGTGCTGAACCATTCCGCGACGCACTTGCTGCACGCGGCGTTGCGGAAAGTCCTCGGAACGCACGTCGCGCAAAAGGGCTCGCTGGTGGCTCCCGATCGGCTGCGCTTTGATTTTTCCCACTACGAGGCTGTGACGCCTGAGCAGTTACAGGAAATAGAGAGCCTGGTGAACGACCAGATACGTCGCAATGCAACGGCCGACATCCGCCACATGTCCTACGAGGATGCGGTGGCCTCCGGGGCTATCGCGCTGTTTGGCGAGAAGTACGACGACGTCGTGCGTGTGCTGAGCCTCGGCGATTTTTCAACGGAGCTTTGCGGTGGCACGCACGTGCGGAGCGCGGGCGAGATCGGTGTGTTCAAGATCACAGCCGAGGGCGGGGTAGCATCCGGTATTCGGCGCATCGAGGCGGTGACGGGCAAAGGTGCGCTGGAGTGGATTGACGACAATCTGCGCGCCTTCGACACGGTAGCCGCATTGCTCCGCAGTCAGCGTAACCAGGCGGCGACGAAAGTCGAACAATTACTGCGACGGAACAAGGAACTGGAGAAGGAGCTCGCCGCTGCCAGGCAGCAGATGCTGAGCGGTCCGTCGGGCGATGCCGGCCAGGATGTCGCCGAGGTGCAAGGCATCAAGGTTCTCGCGACCCGGATGGACGGCGCGGACGCCAAGGCGTTGCGCGCGGCCGTCGACCGGTTCAAGGACAAACTGCAGAATGCCGTGGTGGTGCTCGGTGCTGTGGAGGGCGACAAGGTCCGGCTTGCCGCAGGCGTCACCAGGAATAACACCGACCGCATTCGCGCCGGCGACGTCATCCGGTCGGTGGCGGAGCAGGTCGGGGGCAGGGGCGGCGGCCGGCCGGACTTTGCGGAAGCGGGCGGCAACAACCCGGCGGCGCTCGATGCTGCCCTGAAGTCGGTACCGGGCTGGGTTGCCGAGCGCCTCGCCTGACCCATAGCCGCTGCGCCGCGCGGCCCGAATCGCGCATCCGCCGACGAAATCGTCTACCATTACAAAACCTTACGGACACGATCAGGCGTAGCACCCGGGGGTCAATTCCAATAAGGAACAATTCCAATAAGGCAGGAGTAGGAAGTCATGCTGATCCTTACGCGACGCGCCGGCGAGACAGTGATGATCGGGAGCGAGATAACGATCACTGTCCTCGGCGTAAAAGGGAATCAGGTTCGCATCGGCATAAATGCCCCGAAAGACGTGGCCGTTCATCGGGAGGAGATTTACGAACGGATTCAGAGCGAGAAGAGTGGGGCAGGCACCGGCAAGGGCAGCGAGAGCGAGGGCTGAACCCCTGCAGGCGGCTTTACGTGAGGTAAGCCAGTCAGTAACATGGCCGCCCCGCAGGCCAGCCCAGGCCGGGAATAACGAAAGACGGGAGAGATGGCTGAGTGGTCGAAAGCGGCGGTTTGCTAAACCGTTGTACAGTGTAAAGCTGTACCGAGGGTTCGAATCCCTCTCTCTCCGCCATAAAGTCAATAAAAACAACAAGTTAGTTGTCACCAGCCCATACTTTGGCCCGTATCTGGCGTCGGTCGCCCGCGGAGCGATCCGCTCCGTCCGATGAAGTGCTGAATGGCCTGAGAGGCATGGCAATACTCTGGCGGTGCGATTGGCGCTGAGCAACTTGCTCAGCAGGCAACGATCAAGGCCACCACGCCGGTGACGGCGGCCGATGGCAGGGGGCTCCGATCAGTAGGTTCGGCGACCTTTCTTAAGTCCGCTTCGTCGCTAGCGCATTGCGTGAGGATTCGTCGTCCCGCGACGTCGAGCGGACTTTGGCTTGGCCGTTCAGTTCGGAAAACTTGTCAATGAGGCTGGCGAACAGTTTCGGCGGCAGGAAACCGTAGTCGATACGGCCGTCCTTATCCTTGGCGGGGCGCAGGTCATAGCCCGGCCAGGTAAAGACATTCACTTCGCCCAAAACGACCCAGGACCGTTCGCTGTCCAAGCCGAGATGCTGTTTGACGCGAAATGGGATTTCCACGGCTGCCTCTGGCTCGGGTGGTGGCGAATGCGTGATAGGCGCAACCGCCACCGTTTTCAGCGTGCCATGCTCGCCGGCCCGGCGCTGGATGACCAGTAAGACGGCACACGGCCGATCCTTGAGGCCCTCTACCTGTCCGCGCTCGGCTTCTTCACTCCACAGGTATGCGTACGAGATGACGAGGCCTGCTTCCGGTTCGGGAAATCCTGCCATCGCTCGCGGATTCTTGTTTTCTATTTCTCATCCAGCAGGGCGTTGAGATGATTGTGAGCCGGATCCATCCTGGATGTCCTGATTGCCTCCGAGATTTCTGGTGGCAATTCCTTGATTCGGTAGACACGACGTTCGAAGTCGCGCAAGCGCTGCAGTTCCGCGTACTCGTGAGCCGACACAAAGTAGCCGCTGACTCGTCCGTAGCTGGTGATTGCCACCGGCTGCCGTTGGGCCTCCTCCTTGTACCGACCAAAGCTCCTGGCGAATTCGGTTGCCGTAATGGCGGGCATGGCTTGCTCCGGCGTCAATCTGTAAGTTGCGTAAAATACGTAACTTCCGCATTGATGTCAAGTCCTGGCGCAAGGCTTTCGGGGGTCGTCACGCATGAAGTCGGCGAAATGCCCCGCCGATCAGGGTGATAGGATACGGAATGGATAGATTAATAAGTGAGAACGAATAGAGAAATCAGGCGGTTGCGGGCGGCTTACGGCGCGCCGATCAGCGTCGACTTAATTACCACCGACGAGCAAGACTACCGCATCGGCGAACCCGAATAAGTCCAGTCGAACCGCCCACACCCTGAAAATCCAATTCATTGAAAACGCGAGGGAAGCGTGGTGGGAGTGAGAGAACTTGCACTTCCAACCCCTGCCTCCCGACGGCGTTTGGACGTTCGTAAATAACTACTATTCAAAAAGAAATTGGAGACGCCCGTGAACAGTTTGTCACAACAAGTCACAACGATTCCGGACGGATTCCGGCAGTTCGCTCGACCAAAAAGCTTTGTCAATAGGATAGAAGCTTCGAAATATTGCGATCCATGATCGCGTCGTCGGGACCATCCAATTGGCAGAACGGAGTAATCTGCTGCATACAACTATCTCAGATAGTTATTGATATTGCCTTTGTGGTCATCGATTCGAGAACTCCTTCCATCGCGCCTTCTCGTCCAATACCACTATCTCTTACGCCGCCGAACGGAA
>CAYVLL010000144.1:0-5475 GCA_964452235.1 uncultured Woeseiaceae bacterium | reverse complement strand
ACTTTTGTCGACATCGAGGTTTACCTCCGGTCAGGGATCAAAGCGTGTTTAATTGTCCCCGGACACTACCAGAAACCAGCCAGCCAGTAACACCACAAGGATTACCGCGGCGACAACCCACTTCCGTGATTTGGCGCCGGCCTTCGCGGACGGCGCGCTTGCGACCTTGACTGCACCGCTGTCCAATTCCCGGGAGAAGCAGCCGAAGAATTCGTCCGCCGTTTTGCGCGTTGCGCCGACGACCAGGCGCGATCCCACCTGTGCGAGCTTGCCGCCGACCTTGAAATCGGCGGTATAGGTAAGGAGTGTGCCGCCGTCCTGCTCCGCCAGCTGTACCTGCGCACTGCCGCGGCCGAAACCGGCAGCGCCTGCTTTGGTTTCGCCGCTTAGCGTATAGCTTTCCGGCGGATTGAGGTTTTCCAGCGTGATTCGCGTATCGAACTTCGCCCGCACCGGACCGATCGCTGCGGCCACTTTCCCGCTGTACTCGTTCTCTCCCTGCTTTTCCAGAGACTCACAACCGGGAATGCAGCGCGCGAGCACGGCCGGGTCATTGAGCGCGTCCCACACGGTTTGCCGGTCACTCGCGATGTGATATTCACCTTTTATTTCCACGATTTACACCATGCCGGCAAGGCGCACGGTTTCGACAATGGCCTGATGCTGGCCCGGCGCCATCAGATGGACGCCGGACACGCCGGCAATGTCACGGGCCTGCTCGATCATCTCTGCGCAAATAGAAATGCCTTCGTGGCGCGGATCTCGCGCAGCATCCATGCGCCGGATTATGCCATCCGGCATCACTGTGCCCCACAGGTTGTCACGCATCCAGCGCGCCGAATCGGCGGATCGTAACGGACCCAGTCCCGCCAGAAAGTACAGCTTTTCTGTGAGACCATGATCGCGCAAGCGATCGAAGTATCGACCAAGCATTTCAATGTCGAAGCAATATTGCATTTGCACGAAGCGGGCGCCGGCTTCCTGTTTGCTCTGCAGCGCAGACGGCACCCAGTCGATGCCGGGATCGGTCGGAACATCGGCGGCACCAGCAAAAAAATCCGGCTTACGTGTCAGTTCGCTGCCGGACATCGTCACGCCTTCAACGCTCATCGTACGCGTCGCCGAGATCAGCGAACGTGCATCCAGGTCGAATACCGGCCTGGCCGCGGCATCGTCACCCGAGTCGACCCCGTCGCCTGAAAGAATAAGGACATTCTGGATACCGAACGCGGCAGCACCGAGCAAGTCGCCTTGCAGTGCAATACGATTGCGGTCGCGACAGGTCATTTGCAGGATTGGCTCGACGCCCATTTGCCGCACGTGAATCGCCGCCGCAAGGCTGGACATACGAACGCGAGCGCCGGCACCGTCGGTGAGATTGATCGCCGAAACCACGGGACGCAAATCCTCGACGGCGCGAGACAAGGACTCCAGACCGATGCCGCGCGGAGGCGTAAGCTCTGCCGTGACCGCAAAATGCCCCGACTCCAGCGAGCGACGAAACGGATTGTTTATTTCGGGCACATCTACCCCGCAGCGGCGTTATCAGTTCAATCGGGAACGTGGCGCAAACCGCGAGCCGGCACCCAGTCACGTAACGACACGCCCACCTTAGCCCTACGGAGGCGGGGCTGCAAATCCGTGTTCCGGCCTTGCTGCTTCGTTACATGGTCGGCATTGAAAAATCGGCTCCGGCCCTTATGCCGGTCGGCCAGCGCGACGTAACCGTCTTGAGGCGAGTATAAAATCGAACGCCTTCCATTCCGTAAACTGCTGTATCGCCGAACAGGGAGCGTTTCCAGCCACCGAAACTGTGAAACGCAAGTGGCACGGGAATAGGCACATTGATGCCGACCATGCCAACCTGGATGGTAGAAGCGAACTCGCGCGCGGCATCGCCATCGCGCGTGAAAATTGCCGTGCCGTTACCGTACTCGTGCTCGTTAATCAGTTGCATCGCATCACCGAAGGTTGCCACCCGCGTAATCGTCAGCACCGGACCGAATATCTCTTCCTTGTACACGCGCATGTCGGCGGTCGCATGGTCAAACAGGGTGGGACCGAGAAAATAGCCGGGCGACTTCGTAATTTCGTGGGCCCGGCCGTCGACCAGCAGCTCCGCCCCTTCCTCTTCTCCAAGGTCGATATAGGACCGCACCTTGTCGCGATGTTCAGCCGTGATCAGTGGGCCCATATCATTATTGTTGTCGGTGCCGGGGCCGACCTTGAGTGCCGCAATCTTCGGCAGCAGTTTCTCGAGCAGCGGTTTCGCTGCGTCGCCCACCGTAACCACCGCCGAAATGGCCATGCAACGTTCCCCGGCAGAACCGTAGCCGGCGCCGACCAGTGCATCGGCGGCCTGATCCATGTCGGCATCCGGCATCACGACCATATGATTCTTGGCCCCGCCGAGGGCCTGCACGCGCTTGCCGTTGTGCGAGGCTGTCCGGTAAACGTGTTCCGCGACCGGCGTCGACCCGACGAAACTGACGGCAGCCACTCGCTCGTCGGCGAGCAATGCATTGACGGCCACATGGTCGCCTTGCACGACGTTGAAAACACCCGGTGGAAGTCCGGCCTCCGCCAGCAGCTCGGCCCACTTGAGCGAGCAACTCGGGTCTTTCTCGGAAGGCTTCAGGATAAAGGTATTGCCGCAGGTGATGGCCATTGGAAACATCCACAACGGCACCATGGCCGGAAAGTTGAATGGCGTAATGCCGACACACACCCCCAGCGGCTGGCGCATCGAATAGCAATCAACACCTGTGCCGATCTGGTCGCTGAATTCGCCCTTGATAAGATGCGGCATACCGCAGGCGAATTCGACGATCTCCAGGCCACGCTGTATTGAGCCATCGGCGTCGTGCAACACCTTGCCATGCTCTTGCGTGATCAGCGCGGCTATTTCCGCCCGGTCGCGTTCGATCAGTTCCTTCAATCGAAACATCACCCGCGCCCTGCGCAGAACTGACGTGCGTGACCAGCCTGCAAAGGCCTCGCTCGCTGCCGCGACCGCGTCTGCCACGTCCTGTTCATTGGACATTGCCACCTCGGCGCATTGCTTGCCGGTTGCCGAATCGAATACTTTGCCGGAGCGGCCGGTCCTCGCCGCCTTTCTCTCGCCGTTAACCCAGTTCGGTACGCTGCGAATCGTGTTCAATGCTGAAGCTTTCTGCGCCATGGTCTTTTCCTGAATAGAAACTGTGATTAATGGACGAGTCAGGCGCGCAACGCATTACGCACGCACTCGATCACTTCGGCGATTTGCGATTCCTCGATGATCAGCGGCGGTGAAAACGCGAGCGTATCGCCGGTTGTACGAATGATCACGCCATCGTCGAAGCACTTGCGAAACAGGTTCATTGCCCTGGCAGTAGGCTGGCCAGCGATCGGTTCAAGTTCGACAGCACCGATCAGACCGAAATTGCGTATGTCGATTACATTCGGTTCGCCCTTGAGGCTGTGCAATGCGTCCTCGAATGCTTTTTCCAGCGACCGCGCCCGAGCGAACAAGCCTTCGTCCTGGTACACGTCCAGCGTTGCGCAACCCGCAGCTGCTGCCAGCGGATGGCCCGAGTAAGTGTAGCCATGAAAGAATTCAATGGCGCCTTCCGGGCCGGTCATGAATGTGTCGTAAATCGCTGCGGAAGCGAGGACGGCACCCATTGGCACCGTGCCACTGGTGAGCCCCTTGGCGATAGTGATCAGGTCCGGCGTGACGTCGAAGCGCCCGGACGCAAATGCGGCTCCGGTACGCCCGAAGGCACAAATCACCTCATCGAAAATCAGCAGGATGCCGTGCTTGTCACAGATCTGCCGCAGGCGCTTCAGGTAACCCTCGGGCGGCAACAGCACGCCGGCGGAACCGGCAATCGGTTCGACGATGACAGCGGCAATGGTTGAGGGATCGTGCAGCGCAACGATACCCTCCAGTTCATCCGCCAAATGCGCGCCCCACGCCGGCAGGCCTCGCGAGTAGGCGTTGTGCTCGAGATTATGCGTCGCCGGCAGATGATCTACGCCGGGTAACATCGCGCCGAACATTTTGCGATTGGGCGACATACCGCCCACCGAGATACCACCGAAGCCGACCCCGTGATAGCCACGGGCACGCCCGATCAATCGAGTCCTCGCGCCGTCGCCACGCAAGCGATGGTAGGCAAGCGCAATTTTCAGCGCTGTGTCGACCGCCTCGGAACCCGAATTTACGAAAAAGGCGTAATCAATGCCATCCGGCGCAATATTCGTCAGTTTGTTGGCCAACTCGAACACCGTCGGATGCCCGAGCTGAAAGGCCATGGCGTAGTCCAGCGTTTCCGCCTGGCGCTGGATTGCTTCGACAATTTTCGGGTGGCAATGACCCGCATTGCAGCACCAGAGTCCGGCCACTGCATCCAGAAGTTTGGCGCCGTCGTGTGTCCAGCAATGCATGCCGGAGGCACGTGCGATCAGCCGTGGATGCTTTTTGAAGTAGCGATTACCGGTGAACGGCATCCAGTAAGCTTCGAGGTCCGGCACGTCATTGGCGAGTTTCCTCGCGGTGTTGTCAGCCATGGCTTTCTCCTGCCGTCAGAGTAATTCTTTCAGTCGATAATAGAGCATACCGAGTGCGAGCGCAGGATTGGCGAACCACTTCCCGCCCGGTAGTTTCATGTGCCGAATCCGCTGGAAAACATCGAACTTCTCGACGTCGCCACCAATGGCATCGGCCAGCAATTTGCCCGCCATGTGCGAAGGGGCCAGCCCGTGACCTGAATATCCCTGTGCATACCAGGTGCTTTCGCCGATTCGACCGAGCTGTGGAATGCGCTTGATGCTGATCGCAATATAACCGCCCCACTCGTATTCGATACGTGCGTCGTGCAACTGTGGAAATGCACGCAGCATATTCGGCCGGAGTGATGCTGATATGTTCTTCGGATCGCGACCGGAATAATTGCACAGGCCGCCGAACAGCAGGCGCTTGTCGGCCGACAGCCGGAAATAGTCGAGTCCCACCCGCTGGTCGCAGGCGGCCATGTCCTGCGGCAGGAGCTCTGCGGCCCTTTGTTCGCCCAGCGATTCGGTGGCAATGATGTAACTGCCGGCCGGAATTACGGCGCCGAACAGTTTCGGCTCCGCCCGGCCGAGGTACGCGTTACCGGCCAGGACAACCTTGGTCGCAGCGATCGAGCCACGGTCCGTGTAGACAACCGGTTTCGCCCCGTGGCGTACGCGCGTAACCGCCGATTGCTCGAAAATTCTTACTCCCAACTGTGTCGCCGCTCGCGCTTCGCCAATACAAAGATTGAGCGGATGCAGATGACCGTTGCCGGCGTTCACAAGCGCGCCGATGTAACGCTCCGATCCGACCACCGAGCGAATGTCTCCCTTCGGCACGAGCGTCAATCGGTGCGGATAATTACGGGCCTGTTTGCGTTCGATTTCGCTCCGGAAATAATCCATGTCACGTTCATTGAGCGCGAGATCGACGAA
>CAYVLL010000143.1:0-5512 GCA_964452235.1 uncultured Woeseiaceae bacterium | reverse complement strand
AGGAGGGTGACGTCAAGACTCTACCGTGGCCATTGTTCGTTGAACTCGCATCTCGACGACACCGTGTCCAGGGTACTGGCGCAACACGACTCTGTGCGCGACACCGTCGCCGGCTTGCCTGGCATGGAAGAACGGACCAGGGAAACGACGCTGCGTTACCTGGATCGGTTTTTTGCCGAGATGAAACAGCCACGCAATGTTGAAAGTCGCATGGTCAGAAAATGTCTGTAGGCAAAGGTGCGGCGTTCCTGTGCGTTAACCAGTCGCCAATTATTTTCGACACTCGGGGATGAATGAGATAGCCCAGCGAACTATGCGGATTTGATTTGCCGTAGCGCACCGTCAGGTTGTAAATCTGGTAGTCCCGAATGCTGCTGACCAGCCGGTGCCGCAGCATGGCCTTGAAGTCGTTTGCCACCGCGTTGTCGTGGCAAAGGTAGTCGTCTTCGGCGGAAATGTTGTGCCAGCAAACGATATTGGTCGGATAGCGGCTCTTGCCCTTGTTCTTGCCGCCGAAGATTCTTCGTTTGACCATCTCGTCGCCAAGAGGGGAGCCCAGCGTCAGCCAGTGTTCGACTTTGTACTGCGCGTATTGCCCGGCGAAATCCGGATGATGTGAAAGCTGCCAGAGCACGTCGTAGGTAACCACGCTGCCGGTACCGTGCGACACGACCATGACTTTTTTCTGCTGCTCGAAGGCGTGCGTGATCGCAGTTCGAACGCGTTCCCGTACCTGGCTGCCGAAATCGCTTTCGGCGTTCCAGTATTGCTCAAAATCCCGGGCAACCTTGCTGATCAGCGCATCGCCGAGTCCCAGTGATCCCATCAGCGGAGCGACGATATGAGCGGCAAACTCGTGCATCGACGTCTTGCCCGGCAATCGATCGTAGCGGCTGACACTGAAATGCTTTATTTTCTTGAGCGTTCTCAGTTCCTGCAAAGCATTCCGACGGTCACCGATGTCGAGCGCGGGGTCATAGCGCCGCCCACTACTTTCCAGGTACGCGTTGCTGATGTCAGCGTACCAGGCCTGCCGCTTGCCGAGAGCGTGAAAATCGTGCAACAGGTCGGGACAGTCGCGCTCGATGCCCGCGGCAGTCGCCGCGACGCAGATTTCGAGCAGTTCCCTGGCCGGCGGTTTGAAGTCGTGTCCGTGTACGAACACGATTTCACGTGGGTCGATTCCAGGAATACTCGCTGCGTAAGTCATGGCGAGATCTTAATGGCATCCGGCAGCGGCCGGTATACCGAAAGGCGTGCCCGGCGACCGCTGCCTTCGTCGGCGATCAGCAATCTTCCATCAGCCAGCAATTCGATGCCTTCCGCCTGTCGATGACGTTCCGCAAGCGGAAACGTTCGGGCGGCGATTAATCGTCCGTCACGGTCGATTTCGATCAAGGCGCGCTCACGAGCGGCGACGATCAGCCATCGCTCACCGGACCTAGCGCGCGCGATCCCGGACGGACGAAAGCCGCGGGCGCCCAGAGCCGCCTCGATCGCAGGCAGGGGCAGCTCGATACGGCGCGGCCACTCAATGGTGCGGTCAGGTATCGACCAGTGGAAAATCAATGGGTTGCTGAGGTCCGACCCGCGAACGGCGCGCTTGCAGAGGAGCAGCAGCATTCTTTCGTCCGGGTCTGCGGCCAGCCCCTCGATTTCGCAATCGCGCCCGACACCGGTGCGATAAGTCGAAAAGGACATGCGCTCACCGTCGGCGCCCTCCCGCGCAGCATGGATCGTGCCGTCGCTGGTCACCAGGTAGACCTGGTTGTCGAGCCAGGCAATGCCTTCGAAATCGCCGCGGAGTGTACGCCGTTCACCGAAGGCAAAGGCCTTCACCAGCCTGCCTTCGTTGTAGTCCAGCTCATAGACGATGGCCTGTTCGTCGTCCACCGCCAGCAGCCGGCCGTCGTCGGTCAGGGCGAGTCCGGAAATTTCCTCGAGTTTGTCCGGCAGTTCCCATTGCTGCAGGGTTTCTTCCGTCAACGGATAGCGGGCAAGGACGCTGTCCTCGCCTGTCGCCGGTTCGACAGTCGATGCACCCGCGCACGGCATGCAAAGTGGCAGCAAGGCGGCGAGGATACGGCGCATGCTAGTTGAGATCGTCCTCGCTGCGGCTGCGCCTCGTTAACATCGAAAAGAACGGCCCGGAAAGCGATTTGCCGTACTCGAGGTTCCAGATGACCAGATTGGCGTAGACGAACGACATCGAAATAACCGCTGCGATACCGAGTGCCCCGATACCGGACCCCAGGCCGATACTGATCGCGGCGAAAATATACATGGCGTGCGCTGGCCGTTCGAGGGAGAAACGGAAACGCACCGCGGCGACGATCCCGGCGAGGCTGAATGCCAGCGCAAGGCTGTTCACAACGATCATCGCGATACCGGTGACGACGATGGGAAGAATGACGATGGTTTGCACGAACGATTGATCTACTTCCCTGCTGCGGCTGGTGATGAAGTAAACCCAGGACACCGGCACGATAAGGATGCCGGCACCGAAGGTCGCAAAGGCGAGTTGCAGCGGCGCTTCTGCCGAGAGAATCGTCTCTTCGACCTGCGTGTAAACCGGTTCAAAGCGGTCGACTTCCATGGCGGTCAGTGCGGCAATGCCGTCCAGCGGCAAATACTGGCCCAGGGCCGGGAAGCGATTCACAAGAAACACGGTGATACCCACCCAGAAAGCGTAATAGAGCGTGATCAACGTGCTTGGAATCAGAATATTGGTTGATTTGCGCATGGGCATTCCTGATGGCCGGCGGCGCCAAGTATAGGCGCATTCGAGCGCTTCTGAGATGGTACCCTACTCGCGTCCCTGCCCAGGAAACGAATGAACAGATGCACAACCACAACAAGGACCAGCTCCTCGGCATCAGCAATGCCGTGGTCGATATACTGGCGCACGTCGACGAGGATTTTCTCGCTCGCATAGGTGCCCCCCGCGGCTCGATGACGTTGATCGACGAGGCTCGCGCGCACGAGATCTACGACATGATGGGCCCGGCGACGGAAATGTCGGGCGGGTCGGTCGCCAACAGTATCGCCAACTTCGCCAGTCTCGGCGGACGCGCCGCCTACATTGGCAACGTGAAGGCCGACCAGCTCGGCGAGATTTTTGTCCACGATATGCGTGCTTTGGGCGTGGATGTACGTCTCACCCCGGCTGCCGGCGGTTCGCCGACCGCTCGCAGTCACATCCTGATAACGCCGGACGGGCAGCGCACCATGCAAACCTACCTGGGCGCATGTACCGAACTGGGCGTTTCCGACATCTCCGAACGTACGGTCGGTTCACCGGACGTGGTCCTTGTGGAAGGCTACGTATGGGACATCGCGGAGGGACCCGCACTGCTTGCGAAGGCAATCACAATTGCGAAACAGCGCGCCGCTCGCATCGCGCTGTCGCTGTCTGATTCGTTTTGCGTCGAGCGTCATCGCAACGAATTTCTCGAAGCGATCCGCACCAGCGTGGACATTATTTTTGCCGATGATGACGAGGTCATGGCCTTACTGGATGTCGACACCTTCGACAAAGTCATGCAGGCCGTACCGCAGTTCGACCGGCTGTTCGTCATGACCCGGTCGGAAAAAGGGTCGGTGATCATGGACCGCACGCAGACCATTGAACAGGCAGCGATTCCGGTCGAGAAAGTCGTAGACACTACCGGCGCCGGCGATGCATATACCGCCGGTTTCCTGTACGGCCTGACCTCCGGCCGCTCGCTCACCGAATGCGCCCAATTAGGCACCGAATGCGGCTCCGCCGTGATCCAGCGCATCGGCGCCCGCATCCCCCCACAACCCCGGGTCGGACCTCGATAACTAATTGAAACTAAATATTATTTTGGCAGCCATCGGGTCGGACCTCATTATCTGATTGATAACCAATGTTATTTTGTAGAGACACTCGATATTGTTAGAAAATCAGATAGTTACTGAGGTCCGACCCGGATAGGTGCGATTCGATCCTTACAGCCAGGCGTTCGCGGCCGATCCGTATCCGGTCTATGCGTACTTGCGCGAGACCACGCCGGTTTTCTACGACCCGGTCTTCAACATGACGTTTTTGACTCGGCACCGGGATATTCTTGACGTGCTGACGGACAGGCGCTTCGGCCGGGCGCGGCCTGCCGAGGCGCGGCCTGCCAAAGCGGCGAGCGATGGCGCGCAGCGGAACCTGCCCAACTACGACCGCTACGTGCGCCGGAATCTTCTTGAAACTGAGGGCGATACCCATCGCCGATTGCGAAGGTGCCTTGCGGCTGGGTTGAACCCGAAGCGTATCAGTGAACTGTCGCTACAGGTGCAGGGCATTGCCCGCGGACTCGTCGACAAACTCGAAACCGGAGACGGGTTCGACTTCATCGCCGAACTGGCCGAACCGCTGCCGGTTATCATGATTGCCACATTGCTCGGCTGGCCCGATGACCAACGCCACCGTTTGCGCGCCTGGTCCGCGGACATCGTGCGGCTGTACGAAAAGGACGCCAGCGAAGACGATTCGACGCGCGCCGAACAGGCAACCCGCGAGTTCGCGACGATGCTGCAATCGCTCGCCGACGATCGCAGGTCCCGCCCACAAGGCGACCTGATCAGCGAGCTTGTGTCATTCGAAACGCAGACCGGCGACCTCTCGCGTGATGAACTCATCGCCAGTTGCATGCTGTTGCTCAATGCGGGCCACGAAGCAACCGTCAATGCCGCCGGCAACGGGATGCTGGCGCTGCTGCGACATCCGCGTGTATTGGATCGCCTGCACGAACAGCCGGCCCTGATCGATTCCGCCGTCGAAGAAATGCTGCGCTACGATCCGCCGCTACACCTCTTTCATCGATACGCGACAGAAGATGCGACAATTGCCGGTCACGACTTTCGCACCGGCGACACCCTCGGCCTGTTGTATGGGTCGGCTAACCGCGACCCGGCCGTATTCGACAAGCCGGACGAATTCGATATCTGCCGGCAACCGAACCGGCACCTGGCGTTTGGTGCTGCGACCCATTTCTGTCTCGGTGCAGCGCTCGCGCGGCTCGAATTGCGAACGCTCTTCGCCGCGTTGCTTGCGAAAGCTACCCGTATCGAATTACTGGAGGCGCAACCGGAGTACCGCACCGGCCTGGTGTTTCGCGGGTTGAAGCGGCTGATGGTGCGCATTTAGCGCGGATAGATCGCCTGTGATACGGGCTCCTGCAGGAGAAGTTGACGGGCTGCGCACCCGGGAAATTGGTATTGGATCTGCTGCAGGAGGCCGTACTACGGGCGACCGACCAGTTCCTCGTACATCTCAACCGTCTTCCGCACCGTGTCCTCGATACGAAAATGCGTGCCGATGCGTTCGCGTGCGGCCTCGCCCAGACGACGCCGCAATACCGGGTCCCGGTACAAGCGTTCAAGTGCATCGGCTATTGCCTGGCTGTCGCGTACGGGAACGACAATGCCGCATTCACCATCGACCACCAGTTCCGGACTGCCGCCCGAGTCGGTCACGATCGCGGGCACACGATATGCC
>CAYVLL010000142.1:0-5521 GCA_964452235.1 uncultured Woeseiaceae bacterium | reverse complement strand
GGCACCTACGTCAATGGCAAGCTGATCAAGAAACATGCCCTGCAGCATGGCGACGTCATTACGATCGGTCACCATCAGCTGCGTTTTTCCGACCAGCAGGTGAATGACACCGAGCAGGACGAATTCGAAAAGACCATGGTCATTCCGGCCGGCCAGCACAGCGCCGAACAGCTTGCAAAGGCCGAGCGGGCGGCGGCCGCCGCTGCCGCCGCGAGTAAACAGAGCGCGGCGCCCGGGGCACCGGACGTCCGGGTAGAAATACCCCAGCCTGAGCGCAAACCGGAGCCGCGGCCTGAGCCGAAAGCGCATACGCGCACCTCGGCAGGCATAGATCCCAAGACGGCGCCCAATGCCTTGCCCATGGCCAAGCTGCAGGTATTGAGTGGCGCGTTCGCCGGTCGAGAACTCGAGTTGACCAAGACACTGACAACACTCGGTCGCCCTGGCGTGCAGGTGGCTGCGATCACGCGTCGTGCCGAGGGCTATTTCGTCGTACACGTGGAAAGCGGCAAGGAAGGCGATTTCCCACTGGTCAACGGGCAACCCATCGGTGCCCAGGCCCGCAAACTGACCGACAACGACGTACTGCAACTGGCGGGCGTCAAGATGGGCTTCTTCAGCGGGTGAGCCGCAACGTCGACTCCGGTCGACACGGGTTTGGCGTCGTCAGGGTATGGTCAGCGGCGGGTCCCTGTGTATCACGCCGGCCAGCAACGTATAGGGAATTGTGCCGGCACACGCCGCAACTTTCTCCACCGGCAGTTTCTCGCCCCACAGGGTAACGCTGTCTCCGACCGTGTCGCGACTGTCGGGCCCAAGGTCCACGGCGGCCGTGTCCATCGAGATACGTCCTGCCAGCCCGACCCTCCGTCCATTGACCAGTACCGGCGTCGACGACGGCAGGAAACGACTGTAGCCGTCGCCGTAACCGGCAGAGACGATGCCCAGCAACGTATCCCGTGGCGCTCTCCAGCTGCCCCCGTAACCGACTGCGTCGCCGGCCAGAATGGGCTTCACGGCAATGATCCGGGCTTCGAAGTTCATAGCGGCCTGCAGGCCGAATTCGGCACCGACAGCGCCGCCGAAGGGTGAGACTCCGTAGAGCGCAATGCCTGCGCGTACCCAACTGCGCGACACATCCGTATTGCCGCTGATTGTCTCCGGCCAACCGAATGTCCCCGCGGAGTTGGCGATACTGAACTGACCGTCGAAGCCGCGCAGAAGCGTCGAAAATCGATCGAGCTGGCGACGCGTCCGGTCGTCCTGCCGATCGTCGGCATTTGCCAGATGCGTCATCAGGCGCACCTCGCGCACTGCCGGGCACCGCGCCAGTCGCATTCGCAACCGGTCGATATCACCGGCATCGAACCCCAGGCGATGCATGCCGGTGTCCATTTTCAGCCAGACAACGGCATCCCCGCGTTGCCGTGCTTCCAGCATGGCTAGCTGGGCCTCGCAATGCACGACGAGTTCGAGCTGTCGAGCCAGTGATTCGTCCAGTTCCCGCGGAGTAAATGCGCCTTCGAGCACGATGATCGGTTGCTTGATGCCGGCGTCACGCAAGCGGCTTGCTTCCGAGAGACGCGCGACAGCAAGACTGTCCGCTGTCGACAGCTGTTCAGCCACGGCAAGCAATCCGTGGCCATAGGCGTTTGCCTTGATCACTGCAACGACTTTGGCGCCAGCGGCGGCAGTCCGAATTCTTTCCAGGTTATTGCGGATAGCGCCGAGCCGGATGACGGCCCGTGCCCCAAAGCTCACGGATAGCCCTCCCCCGCATAGCTCTCGGGTACCCAGTTTTCGAATTTCGTGAAGCGGCCGACAAAGGTCAGCGGGAAATCGCCAATCGGCCCATTGCGTTGCTTTGCAACGTTGATATCGGCAATGCCTTTGCGCGGCGTGTCCTGGTTGTACACTTCTTCGCGGTAAATGAAGACGATCAGGTCGGCATCCTGTTCAATAGCGCCGGACTCGCGCAGATCGGACATCACCGGTCGTTTGTCGGTGCGCTGCTCGACGCCGCGGTTCAACTGTGACAACGCAATGATTGGCACTTCCAGTTCCTTGGCCAGCGCCTTGAGCGAGCGGGAGATTTCCGAAATTTCAGTAGCCCGGTTTTCCTTGTTGCCGTGCACCTGCATGAGCTGCAGATAGTCGACCACGATCAAGCCCAGATTGTGCTCTCGCTTGAGACGCCGCGCACGCGCGCGAATCTCTGTCGGCGACAGCGCCGGGGAATCATCTATGAAGATTGGTGCGTCCGACATCAGTTGCACGGCGGTATTGATGCGCGACCAGTCCTCATCGGGAAACCGACCGGTACGCAGGTGGGTCTGATCGACCCGGCCAAGTGAGGAGATCATGCGAAACGCGAGTTGCTGCGACGGCATTTCCATCGAGAAGATAGCGGTAGGTACTTTCGCTCCAATCGCCGCGTTCTCCGCGATGTTGATTGCAAACGTGGTCTTGCCCATCGAAGGGCGTCCCGCGATGATGATCAGGTCGCCCGGTTGCAGGCCGGCCGTAAGTTTGTCGAATTCGTTGTAGCCGGTTGAAATCCCGGTAATGTCACCGCCCTTTTGATGCAGCAGGTCGATGCGATCGACCGCTTCAGGCAGGATCTGCTTAAGGGAACGGAATCCGCTGCGTCCGCGGGCTCCTTTCTCGGCGATTTCGAAGACCAGGCGCTCAGCCTCGTCAACGAGTTCGGTCGCCGTTCTGCCCTCGGTGGTGAAGGCGCTGCCGCTGATGGTATTGCCGGCGCTGATCAGCGAACGCAACATGGACCGTTCACGCAGAATCCGTGCGTACGCAACGACGTTCGCGGCGCCGGGAGTTTCGTTGGCGAGCATGGCGAGATACTGCAGCCCGCCAGCAGACTCGAGTTCACTGCGATTATCCAGGAATTCCGAGACCGTCACGACGTCGCGGGGATGGCCGCCTTCTACCAGCGCCGCGATAGCGCTGAAAATCAGCTGGTGATCCTTGCGATAAAAGTCACTGTCGACAACGATGTCAGCGATCTTGTCCCAGGCGTCGCCATCGAGCATAAGGCCGCCGAGAAGGGATTGCTCTGCCTCCGCAGAGTACGGCGGGATCTTCAACCGCTGCTCCGGGAGCCGCTGCTCCGGGAGCCGCTGCTCCGCGTCGCCCCCCATTCGTTCATCCAACGCTCGAGCCATAGTCTCCAGTTTCCGCAGCCCTGTTACCTGCCGGCGGCCGCCGCTGCGACGATCGGTTAATGCTTATGTAGAGGCCCTAAAGTAACACAGGCTTCGAGACCTGCACGTGCCAACGTCGACCGGGTCAGGCCTCCGGTACGACCCGTACCGTAACGTCCACGTTGACGTCCGAGTGCAGGTGTACGCTTACGGAGAACTCGCCCGGCTCGTGGATCGGGCCATCGGGCATCCGGACCTCACTGCGCGCGATCTCCACACCAACCTTCTCGAAGGCCATGGATACATCGACCGGCCCTACCGAGCCGAACAGCTTGCCTTCCGGACCCACGTTGGCGGGAATGACCAGTTCCATACCGCGAATGAGATCGGCCCGCTTTTGCGCTTCCTGTCGCTCGGCCGCAGCGGCTTTTTCCAGTTCCGCACGCCGCGCCTCGAACTCGGCAATATTCTCACGCGTTGCGAGCGTTGCACGCCCGGTCGGCAGCAGAAAATTGCGCCCGAATCCCGGCTTCACGGTGACCAGATCACCTATGTCACCCAGGTTCTCGACTTTATCAAGCAAAATAACGTTCATTTTTCAGATCCTTTAGCCTGCCTGTCATGCGTTGTCGTCTGCGTGCAGTGTGCCGTTATCGCTATCGTAAGCGCTATCTGGGGGCACGCCGTTCACGCTACCTTGCGTCGTCGAAACCCGAACCACGCATCAATATATCCCAACACTGCCAACCCCATGATGAGCAGTGCATTCAAGAGCGGTATCAGCGCGTAAACGAGTATCACCACCAGTAATGGCAGCCCGCGCTCGGCGTGCAGCCAGTGGATGATCGCCAGCCCCTGAAACCAGAACAGGGCAAAAGCCACGAATGCGAGGTTCTGCAACCACACCGAACCTGTCAGCACAGCCAGAACCGACGTTACGGCCATAGTCAGCGCCAACACCTTGCCGAAATTCAAGTCGCAAAAGCGGCCGAATTCCGCAGATTTGTCCGCCAGTAAGCGGAAGATCGCATAGCCGAGCAGCAAGACGGTCACGTACAGCGACCAGGTTGCCAAAACCACCAGCGTCGTCATCTGTGCCGCAACGACCTCGCGTTGCGCCAGCAGGGTGTCCGCGTGTTGCTGCAGCCCCATGTCCCGGAACGCCGCGGCAACGTTGACCAGCACGTCGCTCCAGTAGGCCGCCGGATCGTCCAGCACCAGGTAAAACGCAAGCGTCACCAGCAACGCGACCAGCGCCGCCACCTGCAAGGTTAACGTCAGCGAACGCCGGCTGCGCAGCAATGCCGCGAGCAGCATCACCGGAACCCAGATGACGGCGGCGTTGGCCAGCACCTGGGAAACCGGCACGCCCAAAAGCAACGAGATGACCAGCAATATGGCCACCGCGATGACGCCGTGCAATGCCGACTGCGGCGCACCTTGCCTGAGCACCAGCAACGACATGACGGTACCGCTGATCACTTGAGCGAACGGCAGCAACAGCGTTGCTGCCAATCCGATGACAGCGTTCTGCGGTCGCGCGACCAGCCATGCGGCTAGCGGGCGCATGCATCGAAACCGGGACCCGCCAAGTCGTGCTCAATGCCGATCGGTGTACGGCAGCAATGCCAGGTAGCGTGCCCGCTTCACAGCAGTCGACAATTGTCGCTGGTAATTCGCCTTGGTACCGGTGATGCGACTCGGCACGATCTTGCCGGTCTCGGTTACATAAGCCTTGAGCAATCCGAGATCCTTGTAATCGATCTCTTCGATGCCTTCAGCGGTGAATCGGCAGTACTTGC
This sequence comes from uncultured Woeseiaceae bacterium, assembly GCA_964452235.1. Lineage (GTDB taxonomy): Bacteria > Pseudomonadota > Gammaproteobacteria > Steroidobacterales > Woeseiaceae > IDS-8. Next base: position 558 of record CAYVLL010000142.1, on the reverse strand, counting down.
GCCTGCGTGAATATCGGCTCATCTTCAATTTTCCTGGTCAGTTTTCCTGTCAGGCGCTGCCGGATCCGGCAACCGCTGACCGGGTGGTCGTCGTTGCGTCGTCGTCATCGCTGTCTGTTTCGTCATCCAGGACCGAGTCATCGCTGGATGATTCGGCATCGTCACCCTCGCTGCTGTCGCCTTCGGCCAGCGAGGCCGATTCCGACTGTGCTTTGGCATCGCGTCTGCGCTGCGCGTCGCGCTCCTTGCCCTTCTCTTCCTCGACTGCGACGGCCATCGGCGAAGCCTCGGTTATGGCTTTCTGCCGATTGATCACGAGGTGTCGCAGGACGGCATCGTTGAAGCGAAAAGCGCTGCGAATCTCGTCAAGCACCTCGTGGTTGCACTCGACGTTCATCAGCACATAGTGCGCTTTGTGGGCTTTGTGGATGGGGTGTGCCAGCTGGCGCCGGCCCCAGTCTTCGGTGCGGTGCACGGCTCCGCCGGAGCCTGTGACCATGCCTTGGTATTTTTCCACCATGGCAGGCACCTGTTCGCTCTGGTCCGGATGAACCAGAA
>CAYVLL010000141.1:0-5534 GCA_964452235.1 uncultured Woeseiaceae bacterium | reverse complement strand
AGAAAATTTCCCACTGGGTATTGGCAGATTCGCGAATATTGAAGATAAGACCGAAGTGAGCCGCATCGTCGACCTCGACGCTCAGCGCGTCGTCCTCATCCTTGAACGTACCGCCGAAGGTATAACCGCCGAATGGCGTCAGCGAAAAACGCGCGAGTTCCGTCTCGCGCAGTTCGGCGGCGCCAGCAGCCGTCATCGCCATCAGCATCGCAACCGGCAGGAAGCGGCGGACGACTTTTCCTGCCAGGATTCGGCATTGCATAATAAGTAGTACTCTCATGTTGTCCGAAGAATCAGGCGGCGTATCCTAATGCAAAGTTCCGCCGTTCGCGATGTTACTTTTTGCATCGGGTTGTGGCAGCTTGGTGGTCGCAAAGAAGCAACAGCCGCACAGGAATAGAACCACGTGAGCGATGTCACCGTTATCGGTTTGGGGGCCATGGGATCGGCGATCGCAGGCGCACTGCTCGAGGCAGGTTTCGACGTCACGGTCTGGAACCGGAGCATTGCACGGTGTGCAGCACTGGAGGCACGCGGCGCAACCGGTGCGCAGACCCCAGAAGCCGCGATACGTTCGAGCCCGGCAACCATTTTCAGTATCGATGACTATGCGGCGACCCGGGAAGTTCTTGACCAGCCCGGTGTGTCGTCGGCGGTCGCCGGTCGCACGCTCGTACAATTTTCAACCGGCACGCCGCAGGACGCCCGTGACGCCGAAGGGTGGGCGCGGGTTAACGGCGCGAATTACCTCGATGGCGCGATCCTTGCCTATCCGCGCGAGATCGGCACATCTGCGCTGGTCTTCGTTTCGGGCGATGCCAATGTGTTCGAGCAGCATCGTTCAGTACTTGCAGCACTGACCAATGACCTGCGTTACCTTGGCGCGGCAATTGGTTCCGCGGCGGCGCTTGACCTTGCCGTTCTCTCTTACTACATCGGCTCGCATCTGGGGCTGGTGCATGGCTCACTCATCTGCGAATCCGAGCAGGTCGAGGCCGATGTGCTAACGGCGGTAATTATCGACTCATTGCCAAGCGACGTCACAGAGATTGCACACCTTGGCGAAGCGCTGACACGCAACGACTTCTCAACGCCCGGAGCATCGCTCAATGTTTACAGCGGCATTCTGGATCGCCTGCTTGCCCAGGCTCGCGATGCCGGCGTCAACGCGGAATTTGCTGAATTTGCCGACAACCTCGTCAAACGCGGCATGGCAGCCGGTCTTGGCGATGAGGAAATCGTATCGATCATCAAGGTTTTGCGCCGCAAGCATTGACGGTTTGCTGCCGGCAACATCGAAAACGACATTGGGGTATTGTGATGACAACGAAAAGCATTCATGACCTGGTTTTCTTCGACGAGAACCTGGCCGAGTACAGCGAGGCTCGCACGGCGGCCGGGAAATGCGTACGCGGCGAGCCAATGCAGCGGACCTGGCACCAGTTTACGAGCGACGATGAGAAATTTCTTGCCGGCACCTGGGAGGCGGAGCCTGGTTGCTGGAAGGTGGAATACACCGAGAATGAGTACTGCCGGATTCTTGCCGGCCGTTCCTTGCTGCGCGATGCCGACGGCAACGAGCACCCGCTCGAGACCGGCGATGAGTTCGTTATACCGCGTGGCTTTTCGGGCGAGTGGGAGGTACTGGTGACGACGCGGAAGATTTACGTAATTTACCAGCCCTGAGTAGGAGCCCGCCCTGCGGGCGAATGCGGTAACGACGAAACTTTTCCCGTTCGCGCGCAAGGCGCGCTCCTGCGCTGTAGGAGCCCGTATCACGGGCGAAATATTCAATCAGCGTCGAGAAAAATATCCGCAACCTGCTGCGCCAGCGGATCCACTTCCGGGTCGCGCCGATTGCTGAGCACGATCACCGTCAGGCGATCCTCGGGAAAGCGCTGGATGAAGTTGCGAAAACCGATCGTGCTGCCGCTGTGATGCATACGCTTGCGACCCGCATACTCGTCAATACGCCAGCCGAATCCGTAGTCCTCGAGATTCGGCGTGAATGCCTGCCGCAGCAGCTCAGCGCTGACCAGGTTTCCGTCATAAAGCGCCTGGTCCCATTTGCCGAGATCGACGACCGAGGTGTAAATGCCGCCATCGCCGAGCACCGCGCTCCAGGGACTCTGGTCACTGAACTCAACACCATTCTCACCGACGTGATAACCGTACGCCCGATTGGACACCGTCGAAATACCCTCTCGATGCGCAACCGTGGCGGTCATGTCGAGCGGCTCGAAAATATTGCTGTGCAGGAAGTCGGCAAAGGCCTGGCCTGACACCTTCTCCACTATCATCGCCAGTACCGCGTAACCCGAATTGCTGTAGCGATACTCGGTTCCCGGCGCAAAGTAGGTATGGTCCTGCTGCTTCATGAGCTCCAGGATCTCTCGGTCGACGATTTGTTTCGGCGAGTCGTTCGGGACAAAAGGCTCGTAGTCGATCATGCCCGACGTGTGTTGCAACAAATTTCGCAGCGTAATGCCGGCGCCATAATCCGCAAAATCGGGAAATACGTCCTGCACACTGTCGTCCAGTCGAAGTTGTCCGCGATCGACCAGCATCAGGATGGCCATGGCCGTGAATTGCTTGGTCAGGGAAGCAAGCCGGAAGTTGGTTTCGGGCCGGACCGGGATCTTTTCCTCAATGTTTGCCATGCCGTAGGTGCGGGTCAGGACCGGCGCACCGTCCCTGAGGACACGCACCACGGCGCCGGGCGCATCGACGCCTCGATAGTCGGCGAAAATCAGGTCCACCTGCTCCTCAGGGCTCATGCCGCAAGCTGCCAGCGCGACCAGCGTAATAGCCACTGAACCCATGGACGCCAGACAATAAGTTGCTCTCAAACTGCTCCCCCATTTTTCGTTCCGGTCTCACGACGTGTTATCGACGGGCGCCGATTCCGGCAAGCGGCCGCTGAAACAGAATTCCACCGGTCCTGTTATCACTGCAGAATCATCGGCGAGTATTTCAATGTCGAGCTCACCGCCGGGCAGCTCGACGATCATGCGCCGCGACTCGGTGAGTCCGCGCGACAATGCGGCGAAATGCGCCACACAGGCACCGCTGCCGCAGGCCATGGTCCGCCCTGCGCCGCGTTCGTAAACGAGCAAACGCAGCCGATCGGCGGCGAGCACCTGCGCGACTCCCACGTTGACTTGTTCCGGAAACAGGGGGTTGCGCTGGATTGGCGGAGCCAGGCTTTCGAGGTCGATGGCAGCGAGCTCGTCTACAAAAAACACCACGTGCGGATTGCCGATGTTGAGCGCCACGGGGTCGCGTAAGGGCCCCTGCTCAATCGCGAGATGCCGCGTGTCCTGCTCCGAAGCCAGCGGGATTTCCTGCCAGCCCGTGCGGATGCGCCCCATGCCGGTGCTGACCAGCAGCGGTGCGATGCGCCGGCATTCCAGCACGCCGGCGCGTGTTTCCAGCAGCACCAGATTGACCGCCATTTCTTCCAGCAGCAACCACGCGACACAGCGCGTCGCGTTGCCACAGGCTTCGACTTCGCGACCGTCCACATTCCAGAAGCGCAGGAACGCGGCTGCCCGGGAATCATCTGCCGCAGGCTCGATCACCACAAGCTGGTCACCGCCGATACCGACCTGCACATCGCAAAGGCGAGTGATCTCCCCGGCTGCCGGGCGATACGGTGTTTCGCGCGCGTCGACGATAATGAAATGATTGCGCAAACCATGCATCTTGAGGAATGGCCGTCCCGACAAGTCGCCGGGCAGCCGGTAATTGCGGGCTTGCGCTTTGTTGGGCATGCTAGGCAGCCTTCCATCAAGAAAAAGATTCTTATGCCGGTAGCGGCTATTCTATGCGAAATTCCCTTGTCGAATTTCTCTATTGAATATCCTTATGCGCTTTTGCCTCGATGTCAGCTGCGCAGGTTGAACACCTTCCAAGGACCCGTGACATGCCTTTAATTCCACTCGTTCCCGCTATTCTGCTGCTGTCGCTCGCGACTGTCTCCGTGGCAGACAACCGCTTCACCGCCAATGACGTTTTCGAACTGGAACACGCGGCTGATCCGCGCATTTCACCCGACGGCCGGCAGGTTGTTTACGTCAGGCGATCCAATGACATCATGAGCGACACCAGTCGCAGCAATGTGTGGATCGTATCGAGCGATGGCAGCGACCACCGGCCGCTGCTGTCCGGCCGAGACAACTATTCGTCGCCGCGCTGGTCGCCGGACGGCGAACGCATCGCCTACGTGTCGGGAGTCGAAGGCAGCCCGCAACTTTACGTGCGCTGGATGGATACCGGGCAGACGGCACTCGTTACCAACCTGCAGAAAGCGCCGCAAGCCGTGGCCTGGTCACCCGACGGCGCGATGCTCGCATTCAGCATGCTGGTGCCGGCGAAAACGGAGCCACTGGCGAAGCCGCCGGAGAAGCCCGAAGGAGCCGAGTGGGCGAAACCGGTAAAAGTAATCGACAGCGTGTTTTACCGCTTCGATGGGCAGGGCTATCTCGACCCCGGCTTCGTGCACATCTTTGTCGTACCGGCGAGTGGCGGTACGCCGCGACAACTGACCAGCGGCGACTTTAACCATCAAGGCCCACTGTCTTTTACGCCGGATGGCAGTGCAATCGTATTTTCTGCCAACCGCGGAGATGACTGGGAGCTGGATCCGCGCGAGTCCGAGGTGTTCAGCCTTTCACTGGAGAGCGGCGAGTTGACGCAGTTAACGGATCGCGACGGACCGGATGCGTCGCCCGTCGTTTCGCCTGATGGCCGCTTGATCGCGTATATCGGATTCGATGAAACGAAGAAGGGCTACGAGAATATGCTGCTGCACGTGATGAATCGCGACGGCTCTGACGTACGCGTTCTCACCGCCGACCTCGATCGCTCCGTTGGCAGTCCGCAATGGAGCGGCAACAGCAACGGCGTGTTCGTGAGCTATGACGATCTCGGTATGCGGCGCATCGCCTACGTCAACCTGTCAGGTCGCATTACCACGTACGACCACAACGTTAGCGGCGAGTCGATCGGGCGACCGTACACCAGCGGCAGCTTTACCGTGTCGAACAACGGCAGCTATGCCTGGACCGATGGCGATGCCACGCGACCTGCCGATGTTGCGGTGGCGCGCAACGGCCGCGATGCACGTGTGCTGACCGCACTCAACGAAGACTTGCTCGACCATCGTGACATGGCGGAAGTGGAGAGAATCACCTGGCAGTCGTCGCATGACGAGCGTGAGATCGAGGGCTGGGTCGCCTACCCTCCCGGCTATGACGCGGAGCGACGTTACCCGGTGATACTGGAAATACACGGTGGTCCGTACGCCGCGTACGGCCCGAATTTCTCGGCTGAAGTGCAGCGCTTTGCGGCAGAGGGCTACGTCGTGCTGTACGTGAACCCGCGCGGCAGTACCAGCTACGGAGTCGAATTTGCGCAGTTGATCCAGTACGCCTATCCCGGCAACGATTACGACGACCTGATGTCCGGCATCGATGCGCTGATCGAACGTGGCATCGCCGACCCGGATCACCTGTACGTCACGGGCGGCTCGG
>CAYVLL010000140.1:0-5585 GCA_964452235.1 uncultured Woeseiaceae bacterium | reverse complement strand
GTCAGGATGGTCGGATTGACGAAATTCTTGCCAAGGTCCGACCGGCCGCCGCCACCGACGACTTTGGCGCCGCGCTTGACCGCATCGTCAATAAAACTCATCACTTCGTTGGCCGCCTCTTCGCTTATCAGCGGCCCGACATTGACGCCTTCGACCGTGCCGTCTCCCACCTTTAGCGCCGTAGCGGCTGCCATCAGTTTCTCGGTGAACTCATCGTAAATGCCGTCCTGCACCAGGATGCGGTTTGCGCACACGCAGGTCTGGCCGGCGTTACGGAACTTGCAGATGATCGCGCCCTTGACGGCTTCGTCGACGTCGGCGTCGTCGAACACGATGAACGGTGCGTTGCCGCCCAATTCCATCGACGTGCGCTTCATGGTCTTCGTGCAGTCCGCCATGAGTTTCTTGCCAACCGGGGTCGAACCTGTAAACGTCAGTTTGCGAACAATCGGATTCGACGTCAGCTCCTCGCCAATCTCCCTGGTTCGGCCGGAAACCAGGTTGATCACACCGGCGGGCACACCTGCTCGCTCAGCCAGTTCGACAAATGCATGCGCAGACAACGGCGTGTAATTGGCGGGCTTGCAAACCACGGCGCAGCCGACGGCGAGCGCCGGCGCTATTTTTCGCGCAAGCATGGCGTTCGGGAAATTCCAGGGCGTGATGCAGGCCACGACGCCGACCGGTTGCTTTATCACAACGACGCGCTTGTCGCCTGCCGGTTCGGGGATGGTATCACCGTAAACGCGCTTGCCTTCTTCGGCAAACCACTCGACGTAGCTCGCGCCATAGGCAATTTCGCCGCGCGATTCCGCCAGTGGTTTGCCCTGCTCGGCCGTCATGATTTGCGCGAGGTCTTCCTGGTTCTCCATCATGAGGTTGAACCACTTGCGCATGATAGTTGCGCGTTGCAGGACGCTTTTCTTGCGCCAGGCTTTCATCGCGGACTCGGCTGCTTCGATGGCTCGTCGCGTTTCTGCCGCGCCACAGCTGGCCACCTCTGCCAGCAACTTGCCGTTGGCAGGGTTTTCTACGGCGTACGTTTCGCCGTTATCGCTGTCGACCCATTTGCCATCAATGTAGGCCTGGGTTTTGAGGAGGGATTTGTCAGTTAGTTTGATGCTCACGCTGGGGTGCTCCGCCGGAATTGACTTTGGTGGCCAGCTGAGCAGCATAGAGTCTTGAGCCTCGCGCTTCAATGTCGAGCCGAAAACAAAAAAGGCGGGGTGGCCAATGCCACCCCGCCGGTCTGTTCCCGCTTGATGCTGTTTAAGGGTTACGCAGCAGAGCGTTGCAGCTTGCGGTCGTTCTTGGCCAGCCACTGCTCGAGGTCGTCTGCACCACCGATATGCTCGCCGTTGATGAAAACCTGCGGCACCGTCGTGGCAGCGGCAACAGCCCGCAGCGTCCGGTCCGTATACTCGTGATTCAGCCGCAGCTCCTCGAAGTCGATACCCGCGTCGCGCAGCAGGCCCTTTGCCTTCACGCAGTGAGGGCAGCCGTTGCGCGTGAAGACCGTGGCATTGAGAGGCAAGGCTTCTTTTGGCGCGATGTACTGCAGCAGGGTATCCGCGTCGGAAACGCCGTACGGGTCGCCCGGCTTCTCCGGTTCGATGAACATTTTCTCAATGACACCATCGCGAACCAGCATCGAGTAGCGCCATGAGCGCTTGCCGAAGCCCAGGTCCTCCTTGCCGACCAGCAGGCCCATGCCTGCAGTGAAATCACCATTGCCGTCCGGCAGAAAGGTGATCTGGTCTGCTTTCTGGCTTTCCTTCCATTCGTTCATTACAAACGCATCGTTAACCGATACGCAGACGATCTCGTCGACGCCGTTCTTGCGGAACAGCGGAGCCAGCTGGTTGAACCGAGGCACATGCGACGATGAGCAGGTCGGGGTAAACGCACCCGGCAACGAGAATACGACGACGGTTTTGCCACCGAAAATCTTATCGGACGGCACGTCTATCCATTCGTGATCCTTGCGGGTACGAAATGTTACCTGCGGGATACGTTCTCCTTCACGATTCTTTAACATCCGGTTCTCCTCTGTAATTTGCATGAGCTGTAAAAAATTCGTTCATCCGACTACTTCGCCAACATGCTGCGCAACATCCATGCGTTTTTTTCATGCACTTGCATGCGCTGTGTCAGCAGGTCCGCAGTGGGTTCGTCGTTCGCTGCATCGGCGGCGGGAAACGCCTTGCGTGCTGTGCGTACCACCGTTTCCTGGCCGACCACGAGCTGGCGGATCATTTCCTCGGCGGATTCGTCGCCGGTACCCTCTTCGACTGAAGTCAGCTTGGCAAATTCCGAGTAAGAGCCTGGCGCCGTGATCCCAAGTGCGCGGATGCGCTCGGCGATCTCGTCAACGGCCATGGCCAGTTCGGTGTACTGCTGCTCGAACATCGTGTGCAGCGTATTGAACTGCGGTCCCGTGACGTTCCAGTGATAGTTGTGCGTTTTCAGGTACAGCGTATAGCTGTCGGCCAGCAGCTTGGAAAGCTGCGTCGCTATCTTTTTCCGGTCCTTGTCGCCGATACCAATATCCATTTTCATAAATTGTCCTCCGGATAATTCCAGATAGACGCACTGTACGGCTGTTCATTCTATTTATAAAATGGAATAATCCTATGACTATATCCTGTTTTACAGAACACTTTGCAGACCAATGAGATACCCGACCATCAAGCAACTGCGCTATTTCACCGCACTCGAGAATCACGCCCATTTCGGCAAAGCGGCCGCGGATTGCTTCGTCTCGCAATCCGCATTCAGCACCGCAATCCAGGACCTCGAGACGGTCCTCGGTGCACAACTCGTCGATCGCACCAACCGGCAGGTCACTGTCACGGCTATCGGCCGGGAAGTGGCCGCCCAGGCGCGCGTCTGCCTGCGTGAGCTGGAAGACCTGGTGGAGATCGCGGGACAGCGCCGGGCGCCGCTTGCGGGCAACCTGCGGCTCGGCGTCATACCTACGATTGCGCCATTTCTCCTGCCGCAGGTGCTGCCAAAGCTCCGCAAGTCCTATCCGGACCTGAAACTCTATTTGAACGAAGACCAGACGCAGCGCATTCACCAGAAGCTGCTGGACGGCGACCTCGACCTGTTGTTGCTGGCGCTGCCGTTCGAATTGCGCGGCGTCGACGAAATGCCGTTGTTCAGGGACCGGTTTTTTCTCGCCTGCCGGGACGATACGCAGCGGGTCGATCCTTCGCGCTACCGCTTCGACCGCCTCGACCCGGATACCATCCTGTTGCTCGAGGACGGTCATTGCCTGCGCGATCACGCGCTCGCCGCCTGCAAGATTCGTGGCACGGAGAAAGTCAGTCGCTTTGCCGCCAGCAGCTTGCTAACGCTGGTGGAGATGGTGGACGCCGATCTCGGTATTACCTACCTGCCGGAGATGGCGCAGGATTCAGTCCTTCTGCGCAATACGCGCGTGAAAATGTACTCGATCGGCGATAACTCCTACCGCACGATCGGACTTGTGTGGCGCAAAGGCAGCGGGCGGGTGGAGGAATTCAAAATGCTGGGCGAATTTTTGAAGAAACACTGCGCACCGGATTCCCAGAAGCGATCAATGCCGCCTCCGTAGGAGCGCGCAGGCGCGCTCCTACAGGGCTTGTGCTGGCAATGTGTGGAATGAATCGAAGGGCGAGGCATCCGCAAAATCGGCCGCTGCAACATTGCCGCCGAACCACTGCAGGTCGCGACCCAGCGCCGCGGTTTCGCCGATAAAGAGCATCGCTGGCGCTTCAGTACCTGCCAACTGTGCAGCACGGCTGATGCCGCCCAGTGTCGAATGCGTGACACGTTGCCGGCTGGTTGTCCCATGTTCGACGATTGCGGCAGGCGTATCGGCACTCAATCCGTGCTGCAGTAATTTTGCGACCGTCTTATCAATCGAACCGGCGGCCATGTAAAGTGCGAGCGTCTGGCCCGGCCGGGCAAGCGATTGCCAGTCCGGGCCAAGGTCGGCATCGAGCTTCGCGGATGCCAACGTGACGCTGCCGCTCATGCCGCGCATCGTCAGCGGAATGCCGGCGTACGCCGCGCAACCGAGGGCCGCGGAAATGCCCGGAACGACCTGGTAGGGCAACCCGGCAGCCGCGAGTGCCTGCACTTCTTCGCCGCCGCGACCGAATACGAAGGGGTCACCGCCTTTGAGCCGACAGACACGCTGTCCACGTCGCACCCGCTCGACCAGCAGGCGGTTGATTTCATCCTGCGACATGACTGCTCGACCCGCCTGTTTGCCGACGGCGATGAACTCCGCTTCCTTGCGCGCGTAATCGAGAACCGGCTTGCTGACGAGGCGATCGTAGAGGATAACGTCGGCGCGACTGATCAGCTGCTGGGCACGAATCGTCACGAGGCCCGGATCGCCCGGACCGGCACCTACGATCCATGCCTCGCCCATTGGTTGCTGCGACAACGGGGGCGTGTCCATCAGTTCCCGTCGCACGAGGTTCTCGGCTGCGCGATTGCGGTTCGCAAGAATGTGCTCGGCTATCGGCCCGTCGAAGAATCGCTGCCAGAAGCGTCGACGCTCGTCCACGGTCGTAAATCGCTTCCGGACAATCTCGCGCCAGCGCCCTGCCCGCTGTGCCAGTATGCCGATGCGCGCCGGCAGCCACGCCTCGATGCGCGATTTCAATTGCTGTGCGAGTACCGGCGCGTTGCCGCCGGTGCCGATGGCGATTGTGACGGGAGCGCGATCGACAATGGCGGGCAGAATGAACGACGACGAATCCAGATCATCGACGGCGTTGCAGAATATGCCGGCACTATTGGCGGCAACGGCAACCGTGCGGTTGACGTCACGATCGTCTGTCGCGGCGACGACGAGGCGCTGGTCCTGCAGGAATTCCGGCGAGAAGACACCGACATGCCAGTCGATTTCGCGCTGCTCGTACAAACCGGTCAACCCGTCATTCAACTCCGGGGCGACCACCGACACTCTGGCGCCTGCGCGACGCAGCAGGCTGACCTTGCGCTCCGCGACGCCGCCGCCGCCCACCACCAGGCACGGTTGCCGTTCGAGATTCAGGAAAATTGGAAGGTGCTGCATGGACTTGCGCCGGCTTCGATTCAGGCCACCATAGCGGGCCACGGCTTGCGCGAAAAATAGATAATGGCTCTGGGTCCATAACTACAGGTCATATGCCTGCAGCGCCACCATTTGACAAGCCGCTGATGACAGGGCATATAAGTGAAGTATGTTCGCTGCCGTCGTAAAAGTGATCCGCATGTGTTGCTGCCGAAACTATCGGCGGCCCTCGATGTGCATTTGAACTAATCCGATACATAACGCACGAATACCAGGCCGCCGCGACATTCGAGTCAGGCGGCTTTTTTGTCTTGTTCTGACATTCAGAGAAGCCGGCTGCGACCGGGTGCATCCCGGGACGGGAGTGAGTGATGACCCTCAACCAATTGAAATACCTGCTGGGCGTGGTCGACAACGGGCTCAATATCACCACCGCGGCCGAGCGCCTGTTTACCAGCCAGCCGGGCATCAGCAAGCAGTTGCGCCAACTGGAGCAGGAAGTGGGCGTGCAGCTTTTCTCGCGCAAGGGCAA
>CAYVLL010000139.1:0-5758 GCA_964452235.1 uncultured Woeseiaceae bacterium | reverse complement strand
GCATCGCTGACGAATGGGTAGTCGGTTACGGGCTCGACTACGCCGAGCAAAACAGGACCCTGCCCTACATCGGCATTGTGAATCCGGACTCCTGACTTCCACCGGGTTGGTCGGGGACGGCATGGTGGTTCTTTTCGGTCTCGATCGGTGGGGAACCTCCCGCAGACCAGGCCCTCCCGCAAAACGACAAATCAAATATCTTAACGAACCGCCACCTAATTCCGGTCTGAACAATCCGCGAATTCCACTTCGATGGTCGAGTGCCGCACACCGAAATCTGTCTGCAGGACGCGTTTGACCTGGCGGATGACTGCCGTGGCGTCGCGATATTCGCCGCGCAACGAGACGTGCATGGTGAGCATCAATCGTTGTGGTGTGAGACCCCAGACGTGTACGTGATGGATGCTCGCGATCTGCGGGACGGCCGCGATCAGTGATTGTTGCATGACATCGACATCGAGCGTCTCCGGCGTGCCTTCCAGCAAAATATGCGCGCTGCGGCCGACAAGCTGCCATGCACTGCGCAGGATCAGGCCGGCGACGACGATTGACAGTAAGGGATCGATCGGCATCCAGCCGGTCAATACGATGACGATGGCGGCCGATAGCGCGGCGATGGACCCGAGCAGGTCGCCGATGACATGCAGCAGCGCGCCCTGCATATTCAGGTTGTGCCGGTCGCCGCCGTGCAGAATCAGGAAGACCACGACATTGACCAGGAGGCCAGCGCCGGCTACAGCCATCATCATGCCGCCGAGGACCGGCGGCGGAGCCATCAGCCGTCCGGCTGCCTCGACCAGGATCCATACGACCACGACAATTAGTGCGAGCCCGTTAACGAATGCCGCGAGTGGCTGGAAGCGATGGTAACCGTAGCTGCGCTTCGCATCGGCCGGGCGCAGGCTCAATCGAAAGGCAAGAAGGGCCAGAGCCAGCGCGAGGGTATCTGCGAGCATGTGTCCGGCATCGGCGAGCAAAGCCAGCGAACCCGACAAGACGCCGCCCACTACCTCAACCACCATGAAAACCGAGGTCAGCAGCAGGGCGATAGCGAGCCGCCTACGATTGTCCCGGGAATCGTCGGTCATGGCATCGACATTCCAAGCGGCACGGCTCTCGATTCAGGCCTGCGATGCGCGCGGCACACGGATATGCTCGACCAGTTCCTGGATATGCTGAGGCGGCGGTTTTGTGATTGCGCTTACGGTAAGCGCAACGCCGATGTTGAGCAGCATGCCAATGACGCCGATACCCTCCGGCGAGATGCCGAACAGCCACTCACCGGCTACGTCCTCTCCCCAGGGCGACCCCGCCCACTTGAGAAAAAGCCCCTTGAAATACTCGATGTAGCCATAGGTAAACAGAAGTCCCGTCAGCATGCCGGCGATCGCGCCTTCCTTGTTAATGCGCTTGAAAAATATGCCGAGCAATATCGCCGGGAACAGTGAAGCTGCCGCAAGCCCGAACGCGAATGCAACGACTTGCGCAACCCATCCCGGAGCATCGTAGCCGAGGTATCCCGCCACCAGAATTGCAAATGCCGCCGCAATTCGTCCTGCCAGCAGTTCACCCTTGTCGGAAATATTGGGCACGAAGATGCCCTTTACCAGATCGTGGGATACGGCCGCCGAGATGACCAACAGCAAACCCGCGGCTGTCGAGAGTGCTGCCGCCACGCCGCCGGCGGCCACCAGGGCGATGACCCAGTTGGGCAGGCCGGCAATTTCTGGCGTTGCCAGCACCATGATGTCACGGTCAACCGAAAGCTCGTTACCCTGCCAGCCGTACTGTTCCGCCGTGGCCGCGAATTCCGGGTTGGCATCGTTGTAATACTGGATACGGCCGTCCCCGTTTTTGTCTTCGAAGACCAGGAGCCCGGTCTTCTGCCAGGTTTTCATCCAACCGGGCCGTTCGTCGTACAGGAGGTTCCCGGCAGGCGCTCCAACCTCTCCCGGCTGGATGGTGTTGATCAGGTTGTAACGTGCCATCGCGCCTACCGCCGGCGCGGTTGTGTAGAGGATTGCGATGAACAGCAATGCGTAACCGGCGGAAGTCCGCGCATCCCGCACTTTCGGCACTGTAAAGAAGCGCACGATGACGTGCGGCAGTCCGGCCGTACCGACCATCAGCGCGAGGGTTATACAGAAAACATCGACCTTGCTCTTGTTGCCGCTCGTGTACTCGTTGAATCCAAGCGAAGCAACGATGTCGTCCAGCTTGTCCAGCAAACTGACTCCGGTACCGGTGATCTCACTACCGAACGCAATCTGTGGTACGCCGATACCCGTGATCTGGATGGCGATAAATACTGCGGGTACCGTGTAGGCAAAAATCAGCACGCAATACTGCGCGACCTGCGTATAGGTAATGCCTTTCATGCCGCCCAGGACGGCATAGACAAAAACCACGCCCATGCCGATCAGCAATCCGACGGTTACCTCCACTTCGAGAAAGCGTGAGAAAACGATGCCGACACCGCGCATCTGCCCGGCTACGTAGGTAAAGGACACAACGATGAGGCAGATGACGGCCACGATGCGCGCCGTGCGCGAGTAGTATCGTTCGGCAATGAATTCCGGCACGGTAAACTTGCCGAATTTTCGCAGGTATGGCGCGAGCAATAACGCCAGCAGCACGTAGCCGCCGGTCCAGCCCATCAGGTAAACAGAACCGTCGTAGCCAAGAAAAGCAATTAGCCCAGCCATTGAAATGAACGATGCGGCACTCATCCAGTCCGCGGCCGTTGCCATGCCGTTGGCGATCGGGGATACGGTCTTGCCCGCGATATAGAAATCACCGGTGCTGCGTGCCCGCGACCAGATAGCGATGCCGATATAAAGCGCGAAGGAGGCTCCCACCACCAGGTAGGTCAGAGTCTTCAGTTCCATTGGTTCGCTCAGGGGGCTCGCTCAGTCTTCCCGCATGTCGTATCGACGATCGAGCGTATTCATACGCCAGGCGTAAAAGAAAATAATCACGATGAATACGTAAATCGAGCCTTGCTGCGCGAACCAGAAGCCGAGCTGGAAGCCGCCGATGCGAATACGGTTAAGCTCCTCGACGAAGATGACACCGAAGCCGTAGGAACAGACTAACCACACCACAAGGCACATGGCGACAAGGCGCAGATTGGCGCGCCAATAAGCGATTCGATTCTCAGGCGTCACATTTCCTCCCCATGCGGGCGAGCGCACAATCTATCAGAGCACAGAACAACAATCACCGGGTTTGAAAAGCGTTGCCCTCACCCGCAGAATGGCAGGCCTTATCCGACATTTTCGAAGGATCAAGCGACACGTGGGTAAATTCGGCAGCAGCCAGGCGATCCGCCGCAAGGAAGACCAGCGCTTCATCACCGGTAGCGGTCAATACACCGACGACTTGTGCTTCCCCGGCCAGAGCTGGCTTTACGTTTTTCGCTCGCCTTACGCTCATGGCATCATCCGGCGCCTCGACGTTTCTGCCGCGCGCCATGCGCCGGGTGTCGTTGCAGTCTATACCCATACGGATTTGACAGCCGCCGGCGTCAGGGACCTGCCCGGTGCCGGCATGCCGGCGTACGCCGGCCGCGATGCACGTCCGCCGCTCAAGCAGCCGCCGCTCGCGCGCGACCGGGTGCGGTACGTTGGTGAACCGGTCGCCGCCGTGATTGCCGAGACGGCCAACGCGGCCAAGGATGCAGCGGAGCTGATCGAACTCGATGTCGAGGAGCTCGATGCTGTCGTTTTGACGAAGCATGCCACGCGCGACGGAGTTACAAATATTCACGAAGAGGCGCCACGGAATCGGTTCGGCACTCTTGGCTACGGCGACGGGAAAGCTACCGATGCGGAGTTCAATCGTGCGGCGCACACGGTTGAAATCGACATTGTGAATAACCGGCTCGCACCGACACCGATGGAACCGCGAGGCTGCAACGCCACTGTGGACAGGGAGAGTGGCCGGATTGTTCTCTACCAGGGTTGCCAGGGAGTGCATTCACTGCGGGACCGGCTCGCCGGCGTTCTGAATCTCGACAGCGACGGCCTGCAGGTTATTTCTCCCGACGTTGGCGGTGCTTTCGGTCTCAAGTTTTTCCTGCAATGTGAGACGGTGCTCGCCGTATTCTCCTGCCAAAAGCTCGGCCGGCCGGTCAAATGGAGCGCCGAGCGCGGCGAAGGCTTCCTGTCCGATCTGCATGGACGCGATCATGTGAGCCATGCCGAACTGGCGCTGGACGACGCCGGTCGCTTCCTCGCGATTCGCGCCACTATTACCGCCAACATCGGCGCTTACTGCTCGCAGGCGGGGCCGATGATTCCCTGGTTCGGTGCCTGCATGACTACCGGCGTTTACGCGATACCGCAGGTCAGCGTCGACGTGCACACGGTAGTGACGAATACAGTGCCAGTGGACGCCTATCGCGGCGCTGGTCGGCCGGAGGCTGCCTACCTGATCGAACGACTGGTGGACAAGGCCGCGTTGCAACTTGGCATCGACCGGGCCGAGCTGCGTCGCCGAAACTTCATTCGGCCTCAGCAGTTCCCGTACACGACTCCAACCGGCCGCAGCTACGATTCCGGCGAATACGAGCGCCTGCTGGACGGCGCTTTGGAGCGTGCCGGCTGGCAGAATTTCGCGCAACGACGGCAGGAAAGCGCTAAACGCGGACGTCTGCGCGGTATCGGCATCGCCTGTTATGTCGAGATCTGTTCGGTCATGGGCAGCGAGCAAACGCACGTTCGTTTCGGTGAAAACGGCCGTATCACCCTGCTGGTCGGCACGCAATCGACCGGCCAGGGCCACGAAACCAGCTACGCGCAGATGGTCGCAAGTGCGCTCGATATCGATATCGACGATATCGACGTAGTACAGGGCGACAGCGTGCGCGTCCCGAGCGGAGAAGGCACGGTCGGCTCGCGTTCCATGGCCATCGGCGGTTCATCGCTCTATCTCTCCGTCGAAAAGCTCATTGAGAGCGGCCGCAGGATGGCCGCAGAAATGCTCGAAGCGTCCGCGGGTGATATCGAGTTTCATGACGGGCGCTTCACGATCGCAGGCACCGATCGCCGCGTCGCATTGGCGGACGTGGCGGCGGCATCCTTCGATGACCATCAACGTCCCGGCGAAATCGAAGCCGGACTTGCCAGCAGCGAGCGCTTTACGCCCGACGCGGGAACCTTTCCAAACGGCTGTCACATCTGCGAAGTGGAGATTGATCCGGACACCGGCGCCGTCGACATTTTGCAATACACCGTCGAGGACGACGTCGGCAACGTCATTAATCCCCTGATACTCGAAGGACAGATTGTCGGTGGTATCGCGCAGGGCCTCGGACAGGCGCTGGGTGAGCACGCTGTCTATGACCCCGACAGCGGCCAGCTGCTGACGGCCAGCTTTCTCGACTATTCGATGCCGCGGGCGGACTGGGTGCCACCTGTCGACTTCCGCTACCAAGAGATTCCGTCACCGCGCAATCCGCTGGGCGTCAAGGGTGCCGGCGAGGCCGGAACCGTGGGTGCGGCCCCGGCCCTGGTCAGCGCGGTGCTGCACGCACTGGCAGAGCGCGGCGTTTCGGCGATGGACATGCCCCTTACACCGTTCCGGATCTGGCGGGCACTGCACGCGTGAATTGCAGCGCGGGGCGAACGGGCCCGGGGCCGCGCCCCGCGCGTCAAAAAAAAGCGGCTCCCACAGGAGCCGCTCATACCATCATCGTACTGTGATCTTGGCCTATATCCCCCGCCAAGTCGTACCTGAAGGTGTCGTCGAAAGTCCG
>CAYVLL010000138.1:0-5802 GCA_964452235.1 uncultured Woeseiaceae bacterium | reverse complement strand
AGCAGGCCTGTGAGGCCATAGAGCAGCAGGATATCCCACGGCCACAGCAGCACGGAATGCAACAGACCAATCACTATCAACCCCGTCAGGCGTCGAAAGTGCAGCCGGGCCACGTCTTCTTTGGCCCGTTGCGCAAGCATGACGAAGCTGTAGCCGAACAGCAGCGAGAACAGGCTGTAAAATTTTGCGCGCACGAATACATCCAGAACGTTCTGCAGCGTCGCATCGTGCTCGTTGAAAACCAGGCTGCTGCGGCCCTCCGGCCCTATAAAGCCGTAGCCGGAAAACACCTGGATATTGATCAGCAGAATGCCGAAAATTGCAAACCCACGTAGGGCATCGAGTTCGTCAATTCTTCCGCCCGACCGGCCCACTTGATTGCTCCTGACGCAACAGAAAATGCCATTTTTACCTCAGTTAGAAAGGCTCCGATACCCCGGTAACGCCGATTTGGCGGAACATCGATGTTCGCATTGTGGTCTCATAGCGATATGACGCCGATCAGGCGATCCATTTCGAGGTCGAGACAAGGTATATGCACACGCTACGGTCAGCGCTTACAACTGCCATTGCTTGCAGTATGTTGTTGTCTGCGCCGGGACAAACGGAAGAGCTGCAGCAATGGACGCACGATCTGACTGACAAAATCAGTGAAATCGACGCACGTATGCCCGGACGAATCGGTGTTTATATCAAGCATCTCGGTGACGGCGGCGAGGTACGCCATCGCACGGACCGTGACTGGTACATTGCGTCCACCATCAAGATTCCACTCGCCCTGGCTTTGTTGCAGAAGGTCGAGCAAGGCGAACTATCCCTGCAGCAGGAACTCGAGCTTGCTGAATCCGACTTCGTGGATGGCAGTGGCGAGCTCCTGTGGCGCGAACCCGGAGAGCAATTTACCGTGTTCGAGCTTATGCAACGTTCAGTCCGGGACAGTGACAGCACCGCGACCGACATGCTTATCCGGCTTTTGGGCGAGGAATCATTCAATCAGCAAGTTCATGATGCGATGGTCGCCGAAGGCTTCGGTCCGATCACCACGATTCTGCAGGTCCGCCACGACGCGTACAGCGAGTTCCACCCGGATGCCAGGAAACTCACCAATCTCGATTTCATCGAGCTCAGGAACGAAAATGACCTGGAGGCGCGCTGCACGAGATTGCTGGAAATGCTGTCTGTAGACCCGCGGGAAGCATCGTCAGGAAGTTGCGCCGACGCTTTCGAACGTTACTACGCCAGAGGTATCAACTCGGCAAACCTGGAAGCATTCGGCTTATTGCTCGAACGCTTCTGGAGACGGGAGTTGGTGAACGAAGAACATACGGAAATGCTAATGCAGATTATGCTCAGTGTGACCACGGGCGATCAGCGTATCAAAGCCGGGCTGCCGGAGAACGCGCAGTTCGCGCACAAGACCGGCACGCAAATAGCACGATCATGCAACGTCGGTATTCTTAATCCGCAACTCGAACAAGGTGCCGTCATCGTTGCTGCCTGTGCCGAGGGTTATGCAAACCTGGGCCAGGCCGAGCGAGCCTATCAGGAGCTTGGACAAGCGCTTGCCGCTGCGGGGCTCGCCAGGTAACGGAACTCTGCTGATCGCGTAACGCCGGTACCGGCACGGCGTGCCCGGATCGGGCGCCAGGTCACAGGTCCGGAGGCGTGTCCGCCGGTATAGTTCGGGCCGACTATGCGGCATCATGCGGTCCCACGATGGAACAGAGAAAAGCGGTATTGGGCGAAGGCCGAATCAGCGGCTACCTCTCCATGTTCCTCGCAATCGTCTCGCTCGCTGCGGTTATTTGCTTTCATTTTCCCGAGTACCTGACCACACCGGAGTTTCGCGCGGCGTACCCGGTGCAACACTTGCGTACTGTCCTGCTCGGATGCCTTGTGCTGACGTTCGCTTTTGCATTCCTGAGCTTCATGCTGCGCGGCCGGAACCGGCTGGGCTTCATTGCAGTTCTGGTCGCCGCACTCGCCATCCTGCTCGGCGGCCATTCGGTCCCGATTGACGACTTCGACCAGAGCGTTGCCAGCATCAGTCTCGACTGGCTGCTGATCGACATCCTGGTGCTGTCCGCAATATTCCTGCCAATCGAGCTGTTCCTGCCGAAGCGGCCGGAGCAATCGCGCTTCCATCCCGAGTGGCGAACTGACCTGGTGTACTTTGCAGTCAGCCATCTGCTGGTGCAGTACACGGCGATTGCCGTCAGGGCGCCGGCCGAATGGCTTTTCGGCGGCTGGGGCCTTGCCGACATTCACAACGCTGTTTCGAGTTGGCCGTTTCTCGTGCAGCTGGTGCTGGCGATGTTGGTTGCTGACCTGTTCCAGTACACGGCCCATCGCCTGTTTCACAGCAATCGCGTGCTCTGGCGTTTCCATTCCGTGCATCATTCGATACGTACCATCGACTGGATCGCGGGTTCGCGGCTGCACCTGGTCGACATACTGGTGACGCGTGCGTTCTCCTACCTGCCGCTTTACCTGCTGGGTTTTTCGATGCCGGTGTTCTATGCCTACGTTGTCATCGTCGCGCTGCAGGCCGTAGCCGCGCACGCCAACACCCGTATTCCCTTTGGGCCACTGAAGTACCTGGTTGTCACCCCGCAGTACCACCACTGGCATCACACGGACGACCCCGCGCTGTATGACAAAAACTTTGCCATTCATTTTCCGCTGATTGACCGCTTGTTCGGTACGTATTACCTCCCGGGCGATCGCTGGCCGGAAACCTATGGACTCGGCGAGCAGAATTACCCCAAGGGTTATCTGCGGCAACTGGTGTATCCTTTCAGGCATTAGTACTGGCGCAACACTGCATCGGCGCTAAACAAACAAAGGACCAATAATGAAAAGTTTGGCACTGCTGGCTATCCTGTTGACAGCCAGCAACTTCGCGTTTGCACAGCAAGCACCACTCGATCCGTCGCCGGATGTTGCCGAGCCCGGCTCGATCGAGGCGATTGCCGAATACACGTCGGAGCGGCGCTTCCTGAGTCCATGGGTTGCCTATATACCGGCATCGGACAGTGTGCCGTCACCAACAACGGTTCTCGGCCACGTCATCGGCGCTCCGGGAGAGATGACCCGATCGGAAAAGATTGTCGATTACGTTCGCGCCTTATCCGCGGCATCGCCGCGCGTGCACGTTGAAACAATCGGCATCTCGGAGGAAGGGCGCGATATCGTCCTGGTGGTGATAGCAGACGAGGAAGGGATCCGCGACCTCGACCGGTTGAAGGCGGCCAGTGCTGCACTGGCCGATCCGCGGCTCACCGATCCTGAGGATGCAGAGGAAATTATCGACACGGCGCGTCCGGCCTATTACTTCAATTGCAACCTGCACGCTGACGAGACGGGAAGCGGCGAGATGTGTATGGAGCTGGCGTACCGCCTTGCGGTGTCCGAGCAGCCGATGATTCGTGGCATTCGCGAGAACCTGCTGGTCCTGGTAAATCCCGTGTCGGAGCCCGACGGCCGCAGCAAGGTGGCCGACTGGTTTCACCAGTACCTGAAGGGCAAGAACGATTTCGACGCACTGCCGCGCCAAAGTCCGCCGTACTGGGGTCGCTACGTGTTCGTCGACATCAACCGCGACGCACACCAGAAGGCGTTCGCTGCGACGCGCGCGGTCAGCAGGATGTTCTTCGATTATTACCCGGTCGTGGTGCACGATTTGCACGAAGCCATCGCCTTGCTCCTGAGCTGGAACGGAACCGGCCCCTACAACCCGCATCTCGACCCCATCGTAACTTCTCGCTGGCTCGAAATGAGCTTCCATGAAATGACGACGATGAGTGCGATGGGCATGCCCGGTGTGTGGACCTGGAACTTCGGTGAAGGCTTCGGCCATCACTATCTCGATTCGGTGGCCATCAACCACAATGCGATCGGACGCGGCTACGAAACCTACGGCAACACGACAGCGGAATCGGTGTTGCGCAAGCTCGAACCGGAAGACCTGTCGCGTGAATGGTACCGGCCATGGCCGCCGGACGAGACCTTCCGCTGGTCGATGCGTGACAACGTCAATTACCAGCAGACCGGTGCGCTGGCCATCCTCGACTGGTCGGCAAAGAACGCAAAACAGATGCTGCGGGATTTCTATCGCACCGGGTACAACTCGTGGCGCAAGGGGATCGAGGAGAAGCCATTCGCTTACGTCATCCCGGCGCGGCAGGCGGATCGACTGCGTGTTGTACAGATGATCGAGCGCCTGCGCGACCAGCGTATCGAGGTTGCAACGCTGTCGGCTGCCATTTCTGTCGCGGAAGGTGACTTCGAGCGGGGTGATTTCATCGTCCGGCTCGACCAGCCTTATCGCAACTTTGCACTCGACGTGCTGGAGCCGCAGCGGTTTCCGGATAACTACGAGGCGCTTCCCTACGACGACGTGTCGTGGGCGTACCCGGTTGGCTTCGATGTCACCGCAGTGCGTATTGAAGATGCAAGAATTCGGGATGTGACAAGTGAGCTGCTGGTGGACGACCAGCTCGCACCGAGGGGCGCTGTGAATGGCCGCGGTCCCGTTTATCTGCTGCCGGATCAAGGTCAGGAGTCTCTTCTCGCAGCGCGTTTTCGGTTGGGTGCATTTGCAGTACAGGTTGCCGGGGAGAACTTCAGATCGGGCCGGGTCGAATTTCCGCGCGGCTCCTGGATTATTTCCGCGGATGAGGGGCAGTCCGCCGACGAGCTGGATGATGCCGTTGCGGCAGTCAGCGAAGAGCTTGCGCTCGACTTCCATTCTGCGCGGGCGGTGCCGGATGTTCAGCGGCATGCAGCACCGTTGCCACGACTCGGCTTGTGGGTGCCATGGGCGGATACCGACATGATGGGCTGGATTCGTTACGTACTCGATCAACGTGACGTGCCGTACACCTATATAAGGGATGAAGACCTCCGTGCCGGCGATCTGCGCGATAAAGTCGACGTCATTGTCTACGGACCGTTCTCGCGTCTCGAGCTTGCCGGGCAGATTCACGGCATTGCGGCGACCGAAGGACCGATCCCGTTTCGCACGTCGCCGGAGTATCCCAGCCTGGGCAAGCCTGTGGAATCTGACGACATCACGGGCGGTCCCGGCTACGCGGGGCTCGCGGAACTCCAGTCATTCGTCGAAGCCGGTGGCGTGTTGCTCACGCTGGGTGGAGGCACGACGCTTGCGCTGGAAGGCGGACTCGTGCGCAACGTAGCACGCGCAAGCAGTGCCGAGGTCTTTACGCCGGGCGCCGAGATACTTGCAACGTTCATGCGGCCGGACCACCCGATCGCTTACGGGTACGGAAGGGAAACGGCCGTGTTTCGGACCAACCTGCCGGTGTACGACACACCGCGGCGCTGGTTGACGATGGCCTACTGCACGTCCTGTCTCACGGGTCCCGTCGATACACGCCATGTAGTCATGACCTGGGGCGGTGACGGAGAGATGGTAGTCAGCGGCGGCATGCGAGGTGCAGAGGACCTGGCGGGGCGTCCGGCAATCCTCGCGTCACCGCTAGGCTCCGGGGTCGTCGTCAGCTACAACTTCAACGGCATTCATCGCGACATGAACCGCGGCGACTTCCGCCTCGTATGGAACGCCATAATCAACTGGCACGCACTCCCAAAACCCCGGGTCGGACCTCAGTAAGTTACTGACCCGAATAAAATTACTGAGGTCCGACCCCAGTAAATGCTCCCATTTGATGCGGCAGGGTCCGATAGATCCTGTGGTACGGTGTTCGTGAATTAGTCCGTTCAGAAGTCTACGCACCCCGAATCGAATGGCCGCCAAGCCCCGTAGTCTGCAGCGCTTCA
>CAYVLL010000137.1:0-5877 GCA_964452235.1 uncultured Woeseiaceae bacterium | reverse complement strand
GCAGCCGACGTAACGCCCGAGTACCTGCATGGCGACTGGTGCCAGGTCATCGAGATTAACGAAGAAGGCCGGGCGCCGGTGGTTGAAAGGCATACCTGGACCATCCAGCCGGATGGCGTTTTCCTGCGCCATTTCCGGCGCGGGCGGCCACAGGAGCTTACCTGGACACTCGACGGAAACGTATTGCGCGTACCGATGCTCGGCCGCATGGAGCTGACGTGGGTCTCGGAGGACGAATTCCACTTCCATCGATTCATGCTGAACCGCGTTGTCCGTGGCGCATGCAGCGAGGACGACTGAACGGAACAATCGCAACGACTGTCGTTTAACATAATCAGTCAACGCCCTCGTCGATCGGCTCAGGCGTTTGGCTAAGCATTTGGTGGCTGTTGCGCTCCCGGATAGACTGGCAGTCTGTCCCCGGGAACCGGTAGCGCCATGGATTTGCAGGAGCAGGACGCGGTTATCGTCGACACTTACGAGAAGCTGAGGCGCATCGCGCGACAGCATCTCAGGCGCTTCCGCGCGGGGCAGACCCTGAACACGACCGCGGTTGTGCACGAAGCCTATATCAAGCTTTCCCGCGAGCCGGGAGCCTGGTGGGACGACCGCAATGAGTTTTACAAGGTTGCCTCGACCGCAATGCGCCACCTTGTCGTGGACTATGCGCGCCGCAAGCAGGCCGGCAAGAGGGGCGGCGGCGCGTGGCTGGTAGCGCTCAATGAGGATGTGCCGGCGCAGGAGGTCCGTACGCTCGACGTACTCGCCGTCGATCACGCGCTCAAGGAACTCGCCGGCTTCGATCCCAAACTGGAAAGCATCGTTGAGTGTCGCTTCTTTGCCGGCATGACCGTTCAGGAAACGGCAAGTGCACTGGGTCGTCCCATGCGCTCGGTGGAGCGCGACTGGGCACGGGCGAGAGCCTACCTGATGGAAGCTCTCGCGCGATGAAACCGAAGCAACACGACGTGCATAACGATCAGCCCAGCTCCGGCAATCCGGACTGGCGCGAGGTCGACGCAATCTTTACCGCACTGCTGGACGTTCCCGACCACGAACGCGCAATGCGCCTGACCGACGTATGCGGTGGCGACGAGTATCTCCGCAAAGCGGTGCAACGACTGCTGAACGCGGAGCAGCAAAGCAGGGGTGTTTTCGAATCAGCCGCGCTCAGCATCGAACGGCAACTCGATGAGGCAGCGGAGCACCAGACGCCGGAGGAGACTGACGTTCCTTCGCATCTGCGACGCCTTGGCTCGTATCGGCTGGTGCGCCTTCTGGGCCGTGGCGGGATGTCATCGGTATGGCTCGCCGAACGTGACGACGGCCAGTTCCAAAAGACCGCTGCGATCAAGCTGCTGCGACACTGGATGGACGACGACCACGCAGTCCGGCGCTTCGTCGCCGAACGGCAGATACTGTCGTCACTGTCACATCCCAACATTGCACAACTGCTCGACGGGGGGACGACTGGCGACGGCACACCCTGGCTTGCCACCGAATACGTCGAAGGTGAAACACTCACCCGGCACTGCGACCAGCACGGCCTCGACATCGAGGCGCGGCTCGATCTGTTCCTGCAGGTGGCTGACGCAGTCCACTACGCACACCAGCAACTGGTGGTACACCGCGATCTCAAGCCATCCAACATTATGGTTGATAAGCAGGGGCGCGTGCGCTTGCTGGACTTTGGCATTGCCAAACTCCTCGAGACGGATTCTGCGAACGGCAAGGCACCGCTCACGCGTACCGGCTACCGGCCGATGACGCCGGAATATGCGGCGCCCGAACAGCTTGCCGGGATGCCGATCACGACAGCGACAGATGTCTACCAGCTGGGAATGGTCCTTTACCAGCTTCTCTGCGGCGAGCGCCCGGCCAACGGCATGTCCCGGAGCATCACCACGCGCACGTCAGCGGCGCCGTCGAAACCAAGTACTGTGCTGTCACGAAGCACGGCGGATGGCCGTCACGACGCCTCGCGACGCCGCAAGGCCGGGCGGCTGAAGGGCGACCTCGACGTCATCGTGATGAAAGCGCTGCAGGAGCTTCCCGAACATCGCTATTCGTCGGTTGCTGCACTGGCGGATGACCTGCGCAACCATCTCCGAGGCCGCGGAATTTCGGCCCGCGCCGACTCGATGCTCGATATCATGCGCCGCTTCCGGCGGCGCAATCCGCTGGGCGCGGCTGCCGTCACGCTTGCGATTGTCGCGATCATCGGGCTCCTGGTGACATTGCAGGTATCGGCGTCGCGCATCGCACACGAACGCGATGCCGCCCAACGTGAAGCAGCGCGTGCGACCCAGGCGAAGGAATTGCTTCTCGGCCTGTTCCGCCAGGCCAACCCGCTGGCGGAGGACGCATTGCGCGGTCGCGAGACGACGATCTGGGATTCGGTGGAGGCATCGACCGCCAGGGTGCGTGCGGAACTCACGGATGACCCGGAACTGCGCGCAGAGATGCTGATGACGCTGGCGATGCTGCATCACTATGCCGGTCACGGCGAGGAAGGTGCAGAATTACTGGAAGAAGTCGTGGCCCTGCACCGCGTGCAGGATGGCCACGATTCCGCAGCTTATGCGGTGGCACTCGCGGAACTCGGGCGACACTGGTCTTTGCTGGGGCGCGTCGACGAAGGACTGGCAGCAATCAACGAGGCACTCGGTATTGCCCGCCAATTGCCGCGGGGTTCCGAGACGATGAGGGTACCGGTGCTGCTCGATGCCGCGGAGACCTACAGGCGGTTCGACTCACTCGAAACCGCCGAGGCGATTTATCGCGAGGCGCAGGCACTGATCGATGCAGGCGCACCGATCGGCCTGCCTGAACGACTGGCCGTGGGCAACGGCTTGTCCGAAACCCTGGCCTCACTCGGGCAAGCGAGCGAATCGGAAGCAATGGCGCTGGCGTCAATCGAAATCGTCGAGCGGGAGCTTGGTACCGAACACGTGCGCCTGATCGTGCCGCTTGCCACGCTCGGCTCGGCACAACGTGAGCTGGGACGACCGGACGATTCGGTCGCAACGATTTCAAGAGGGCTGGCGATAATAGAGCGCGAGTTCGGTTCTGGCTATTCGTCGACACGCAGCATGCGCAACAACTTGATGGTGTCGCTTGCGGCGGCGGGACAGCCTGCTCGTGCTGCAGCGGAGATGCGCGTCCTCTTGCAACAGCTGCGACAAGCACACGGTGATGTTCATCCGGAGGTCGGCAACGCGCTGCAGAACCTGAGCGTGATGCTGGTGCTGGCTGGCGAGCACGATGAAGCGCTCGGCGTGCTGGAGCAGGCACGCGCGGTCTACGCGGCATCGATGCCATCCAGGCACATATACAATGCGTTCCCTTTATTGACGCAAGCCCACATTCGCTTGTTGCGCGACGATGGCGAAACGGCGGAAGAAGTCGCTGCCGAAGCGCTGGAGATACTCGGCAATGCGCTGCCGGAGGCGCACTTCGCGATCGGCATCGCGAAGTGCCTGCTGGGCGAAGCCTGGATGCTGCAGGGCAAGCTGCAGGAAGCGGCGGGTCTGCTCAGCAGTGCATTGCCGATCGCCGCGGCAGGTCCGCAAAACATGCTGCCTTATGTCGCAAACTGCCAGGATGCGCAGGCGTCCGCCGCAGTGGCAATCGGTGCTCCGGACACGATGGCCGCACCATGAGCTGAAACCAGGGCCAGATACGTTGTCCGGTCATTCCTGCAGTTGCAGCGATATCACCTTCGGGTCGGCCATGATCTCATCTTCGGTAAACGGCAGATCAAGCCAGTCGCCGCGTGAGTAGAGATGCGTCTGGTCGGCGTAGTGCGGCGAGTCCGGTTCCGGCGACTGGGAGTAGGTCAGGATCCCGCGGGCGTCGACATCGCCGTCCCGGTCCCAGGTAACCACCTGGATGTAACTGTTGCCTGCTTCGATCGGCGTATACCCCTTGCCCGTCGTGAAGCCGGTGTTGATATAGCTGAACACCCCATGCCTTCCCGGCGCACCGGGAATCGCGATACGTTCGCCATTGCGTTCGGCGAACTGCACTCCGCCCCAGGGGGCGTCGGCTTCGATTCCCGCCGCCTCGAGGTGCTGCGATGCGTCGGCCAGCGCCGCCATGAGGTTGGCTCGTAGAGCATCGTCATCGATGTTCAGGCCTCTCGGGGTATGCACGGGATTCGCGGCGTCGAAGGGCACCGCGTAAAGGTCGTCGAGCCGCTGTGCCCGCTCCCAGAATTCCGTCCACAGCTGGGTTCCGCGGCTGCCGACGCGTGCCGTGCGGTCCCAGCGGGCGAGTATCGCACAGGCCTCTGCGAGGTCGTCGCCGGCGTCTTCGCATACCTCCAGCATGTCGTCGAGCAGCAACTCCGCGCCGTAGTGACGATGGCTGTAGAGGATTGCCTGCAGGTCATCCGCTGTGAGTTTGCCGCCATCGGCCATCTGTTCATCGAGATAGACGAGGCCTGACCGGGTGCGCAGGCTTCGCGCTGTCTTTTCCGTGCCGATGATCCGGGGATAGCCCTCGAGGGGGCGGTCCGGGTTCGACAGCCAGTAGCTGTCGTTGGAATTGGTGAAGTAGTGCCGGGAGGTGGCACGCGGCATGTCGTCCGCAGGCATGTTGCCGGGTATCGCGCTGCGCGAATCCACGGGCCATTGACAGGTCGGGTCGGCGCCATCCAGCACGGGAATGTCAGGCGGCAGCCCCTCGACATGGCGGGCGCAGCGCAGAAGAAGCGCATCGTCGACGTTCGGTGTCGATGAGATGTCCGCGTAGAACGCATTGCCCGCACGGTCGACGGCGATCGTGTTAACAAAGTAAATGCCGCCGAGGCTGAGCGCATCTTCCACGTCCGCGACCGATGCTGCCGTCTGCAGCGCCTGGTAGGTCGGCAACGCCGCCACATTATCGAGAATGGCATCGCGAATCGCGTATGCCTTCTCTTCCGTCCAGGTGACCACGCGGCCCGTCAGGATCGGCCCGTGGTGACTCATGTAAACGGTGCGCGCCTGCCCGCCGACCTGCACCGTGCGTGGCTCGATGTCGCGCCAGTCGTCACCGAAGCGGTACTGCATCGGGTTGTCCGGCCTGAGTTCGAGCTCGAACAGCGTGAATCGTCGCGCTGTCGACACGGTATGTGTCCAGGCGACGTCGGCGTTGAACCCGATTGCTACGAATGTGCCCGCAAGCAGGCTCGCACCCATGACGTCGACGACTCCCGGGATCGTCGCATGGATCATGTGAAAACGCGCCGGGCCGTGCCACGGATAGTGCGGATTGCCAAGCAGGATTCCCTTGCCCGATGCCGAGAGGGCGCCACCGATCGCGATTGCATTGCTGCCGATGCCCGGGGAGGAGCCCGCGTCCGGATCGAGCGCCGCCAGATCGGCAAGCGCCAAGGATTCGCCGGGCGGCGCAGCGGCGACTATGTTCCCGGCAAACGCACCGAGGCCGTAGCGAATACCGAACGCAATCAGCATGCGTCCAAGGTCGGCCTCGGTGATCGGTCGCACCCAGTCTGCGTCGCTGCAAGCAGCGGGCAAATCCCCGTCATGATCGCGGAGAAAGCGGTTGTAGCCTGCAACGAAACCGGCGTTGTAGGCGCGAAGCTCAGCGGTCAGCGCTGCATCCAGGGCACTGACCTTGTCGTCGGTAATTATCGCGCGATGGAACACGTCGCTGGCGACGCTTTCTCCTGTATGCCCGAAGTCGTCGCCGAGCGTGCCGTTGGAGGCGGCGACCTCGCGGGCGAAGACGCATACGCCGTCCGTCGCAGTGGCATAGGCGAACCCGTAGCCGAGACTTCCCCAGTCTTGCGCCTTGACGTGCGGGATGCCGTAGCTCGTCCAGCGAATAGCGACGTCGTAGCGCGGATCGCCGTCGTGCCGGCTTGTCGAC
>CAYVLL010000136.1:0-5916 GCA_964452235.1 uncultured Woeseiaceae bacterium | reverse complement strand
ATGTCGATGTCGCGTGACTCGCGGATCGGCTTGCCGCCGTCAAGCGATTCGATCACTGCGAATTCGCGCGCGCGTTCCTGCAGGATGCGCGCCAGCCGATAAATGTATTTACCACGCTCGGCCGCGTGCATCTTCGACCACGGCCCCTTGAACGCCTTTCGCGCTGCCGCCACCGCTCGGTCGACATCTGCAGCGGTCGCCGTCGCCACTTCCGCCAGTGTTTCCTCGGACGCCGGGTTGATCGATGAGAAATACCCGCCCTCAGCCGGCTCGACGAACTCGCCGCCGATGAACAGGCCGTAACGCTCGTCGATGGTTATGTGATCGGTGCTTTCCGGAGCGGGCGCATATTGCCAGCCGCCGTCAAATGCGAGTTTGTTGGTTTGCGTATCCACGATCTCGCCCGTCCTAGTCTTTCGAAAAATAATCGGCCGACTGGTAGACGCCGGTCGCCTGTTTCTGCAATTGCATGAGCACGTCGTTCGCCAGCGAACTGGCACCAAAGCGAAACCACTCCGGCGTCATCCACGCATTACCGAGCGTCTCACGCAGCATTACGAGGTAGTGCAGAGCCAGCTTGGAATTCGAAATGCCGCCGGCCGGTTTCATGCCCACCATGCGGCCATTGCTGTACCAGTAATCGCGAATGGCCTGCAGCATCACCAGCGTGACCGGCATGGTCGCGGCCGGCTGGATCTTGCCGGTCGAAGTCTTGATGAAGTCGGCGCCCGCATGCATCGCCAGCCAGCTGGCGCGCCGCACGCGATCCAGCGTGCCGAGTTCGCCGGTTTCCAGGATGACCTTGAGATGCGCCTCCCCGCAAGCGTCCTTGATGGCGGCGATCTCATCGAATACGAGGCCGTACTCGCCCTGGAGAAAAGCGCCGCGCGAGATCACCATGTCGATCTCGTCCGCGCCCTCCGCGACCGCCATTCTGGTTTCTTCGAGCTTGATCGAGCGCGGTGCCATGCCGCTCGGGAACGCTGTCGCCACCGATGCGATCTTGATACCGGACTGGCCGAGCGCCTTTTTCGCGACCGCAACCATCGTCGGGTACACACAAACGGCGGCCACGTGCGGCAAACCGGGCATCCGGTCGTGCAGGTGCATGGCTTTCTGGCACAACTGGCGCACCTTGCCCGGCGTGTCCTGGCCTTCGAGGGTCGTCAGGTCGATCATGGCGAGCACCAGTTTCAATGCTTCGATTTTCGACGCCGTCTTGATGCTGCGACTCTGGAAGCGCGCAACACGCTCGTTGACACCCACCTCGTCGACACGGGCTACGCGCTCGAGGTCCGGCACAGGCGACTTTAAAGGTACAGCGGCAAGGGTCATGTCTTGTGGTCCATGCGCACGGCTTCCAGCGCTACCTTTATCATTTCGTCGAAAGTCGTCTGGCGCTCATCCGTCGACAGCGCTTCGCCGCTGCGGATGTCATCGCTCACCGTACAGATCGCGAGTGCTTCCGCCCGGTGCTCGGCGGCGATTGGATAAATGCCGGCTGCTTCCATTTCGACGCCGAGCACGTCGTATTTCGCCATCGTCTCGAACATGTCGGTGTCCGGCGTATAGAAGAGGTCAGCTGAGAAGATGTTGCCGACGTGGTAGCGAACCTTGCCGGCTTCGGCCGCTTTCACCGCATTGGCAACCAGCCGGAAACTCGCCAGCGCCGCCAGGTCGTAGCCGCCGAAACGCATGCGGTTGACGTTCGAATCCGTCGATGCTCCCAGGGCGATCAGCACATCGCGGAGCTTTACCTGCGGGTGCGTGGTACCGCAACTGCCGACCCGCACCAGCGTCTTGACGCCGTAATCCCGGATGAGCTCCGTGCAGTAGATCGAGGCGGAGGGAATGCCCATGCCGTGCGCCATCACGGAGACGGCCATGCCCCGGTAACTGCCGGTAAAGCCCCACATGTTGCGCACATCCGTCACCCGTCGCGCGTCGTCGAGGTAGGTGTCTGCAATGTACTGCGCGCGCAGCGGGTCGCCCGGCATCAGCACCGTTTCGGCGAAATCGCCGCGCGCCGCGTTCATGTGCTTGGTGGTCATCGGAAGTCGTCAGGGTTTCATAAGTCCGGACCAGTTTAGCACCCCCTTTCTTCGTCGCCCCGCGAAGCACCCCTGTAGGAGCCCGTAACACGGGCGATTCAACCCGGCCGGGGCGGACGATCTCGGCTTTCGCCCGTGATACGGGCTCCTACAGGTGGCAGTGGATGCGGCGCTGGTCTATGTTTGCGACCGTGAGCAAATACCTGCAGCGCACGCGCGACGAGATCCTCACCAGCGAACGCTGTTTCATCCGCGAACTCGTAAACGATCCGGCAGTGCCGGATGCATCGCTGGCCGAATGCCGGGTCGAACCGGGCGTGACCACGGAACTGCATCGGCTGTCGGTCGCGGAGTGGTACGTGATCCGCGAAGGCCAGGGCCGTATGGAAGTCGCAGGCGAAGCGCCTTTTGCGGTGGCGCCGGGCGATGTCGTGGCAATCCCGCCGGGAGCCTCGCAACGTATTCGTAACACAGGCGACGGCGACCTCGTTTTCCACTGCCTTTGCGTGCCGCGTTTTACGCCGGACAGCTACGAATCGCTGGAAGACGGCGCGACGAAATCCGCGCCGGGCGTGGACTAATCGCCACAGTCGCGAAGCAATTGCTGCAGCCACGCGGAATTGCCAAAATGCTGCTATTCGAACGCTGATCGGCGCTATACTCCGCCGAATTATCCCGGGAGGCAGTTCATGCGTGGCAAGTATCCAACAAACAGAAATCGGGCAGGAAGCGGCGCGGGCCGCGTTCTCGCAATCGCAGCCATCGTCGGCTGTCCGCTGGGTGTATCCGGCGTCCATGCGCAGGAGCGCTCGATTCTCGAGGAGATCGTGGTCACGGCGCAGCGGCGCGAAGAGAATATCCAGGACGTGCCGATTTCCGTCTCGGCGCTGCGCGGCGAGCGGCTGACCTCGATATTCGAAGGCGGCGAAGACGTGCGCGCACTGGCCAATCGCGTACCGAGCCTGTACGCCGAATCGTCGAACGGCCGGCTGGCGCCCCGCTTTTACATGCGCGGCCTCGGTAATTCCGATTTCGATCTTGCCGCATCGCAGTCGGTGTCGGTGATCGTCGACGAAGTCGTGCAGGAAAATGTCATCCTGAAAAGTTTCCCGCTGTTCGACCTCGACCGCGTTGAAGTACTGCGCGGCCCGCAGGGCACACTGTTCGGACGCAATACCCCGGCCGGTATCCTCAAGTTCGAAACCCGCCGCCCGACGGCCGAGTTCGGCGGTTACGCATCCGCGACCATCGGCAGCCTCGGCACACTGAATGTCGAAGGCGCGCTCGGTGGCGCGCTGAACGAGAGTGAAACGTTGATGGCCCGCATTTCCCTGCTGAGCCAGAACCGGGACGACTGGATCGATAATGGCTTTACCGGCGAGAACAACGCGATGGGCGGCTTCAACGAGAACGCCTTTCGCTTGCAAGTGCTGGCGGCGCCGAATGATCGCTTCAGCGCTCTCTTCAACCTGCACGGACGCGATCTCAACAACGGCACGGCTTCGATTTTCCAGGCCAATATCCTCACCACCGGCAGCAACGAGCTGAACGAAAACTTTTTCCGCAACCGCGTGTTCTTCGATGGCGGTGACAACAATCCGCAGGAAGCGACCGCCCTCGGTGGTTCGGTGCGGCTCGATTTCGATTTCGGCAATGAAATTACACTGACCTCCATCACCGCCTACGAAACGGTAGAGAACCTGAGTCTCGGCGACATCGACGGCGGTTTCGGCGCCGCGTTCCTGCCTTTTATGGGCCCGGGTTTCATCCCTTTCCCGTCGGACACGCAGGACGGCCTCACTGACCTCGAACAGATCACCCAGGAGTTCCGTCTCGCATCGAACGCCAGTGATCGCATATTCTGGCAGGCCGGCCTGTTCTGGTTCGATTCCGATTTCTCGGTGCAGACCTTCCCGTTTTTCGTGCCGCCGACCACGGTGCGGCATGAAAACACCTCCTGGGCCGTGTTCGGCCAGGTCAGCTACGACCTGACCGACCGTACGACGCTCACCGCCGGCGTCCGCTACACCGACGACGACAAGGACATGACCACTCCGGACACACCGAACCCGCAGCCGGCAGTCAGCGCTTCCGACGAGCAGGTGAGCTGGGACCTGAGCCTCATGTACGCGGTCAGCGACGACTTCAACCTGTTCGGTCGCGTTGCCAGCGGCTTCCGGGCGCCGACCATACAGGGTCGCAATATCGCGTTTTTCGACCCGAACCCGTTCTCGATCGCCGATTCGGAGACGATCCTGTCGACGGAAATCGGCTTCAAGTCGACGATCGGCAATCGCGTGCGGCTTAACGGTTCCGTGTTCTATTACACGATCGACGACCAGCAGCTTTCGGCGATCGGCGGTAACACCAACTCCAACGTGCTGCTCAACGCCGACAAAGGTAACGGCATGGGCGTCGACCTGGACGCTGAAATTCTCATCACCGATAACTTTGTCATGACTTTCGGTGGCAGTTGGAACGACACGGAGATCGACGATCCCAACCTGGTCACAGCTACGTGCGGCTCCGGCCAATGCACCGTGCTGGATCCGCTCGATGCCGATGGTTTCGCCATCCTCGACGGCAATCCGTTCCCGCAGGCGCCTGAGTACATGCTGAATGTTACGGCGCGTTACAGCACGCCGGTAGGCAGAAACGCTGAAGCCTACTGGTTGCTGGACTACGCGTTGCAGGGCGATACCAACTTCTTCCTGTACGAGTCCGCGGAATACCACAGCGGTGATATTTTCGAACTCGGTCTGCGGGCCGGCTACATCGGCAACGACGGTCAGTGGGAACTCGCCGTATTTGCGCGCAACCTGACCGACGAGGAAAACCTGAAGGGCGGCATCGATTTCAACAACAACACCGGCTTCGTCAACGAGCCGCGCATCTTTGGCGTCAATTTCCGCCTTAACTTCGGGGAATAGTCGGGCAAGCATCGCCCGTGATACGGGCTCCTACAAGGACGGTCGAAGCGCCGTAGGAGCCCGTACAACGGGCGATCCCTGATTTGGCAATTAAGGTCACTGTCCCCATAATCCGGGCATGATCAAGCTACCATTCCCTATTGCTGTTATCGCCGCGACTTGCTTTATGCTGGCCGCCTGCGCACCGGCATCGCGGCCCGTCGACGTGGCGCCGGTCACCATCATGACCTTCAACGTCGAGAACCTGTTCGACAACGAAGACGATCCCGGCAAGGATGACCGCACCTTCCTGCCGCTCGCCGCCAAGCAGACGGACGAACATCGTGCGGCCTGCAATGCCATCGAGGTCGCGCACTGGCGCGACCAGTGCCTCAATTGGGACTGGAACGACGAGATCCTCGAGCGCAAGCTGACCGTGGTGGCCGAATCGATCCTGCAGGTCAACGGCGGGCGCGGGCCGGACATCGTCGCGCTGCAGGAGATCGAGAATATCGGCATCCTCGAGCGCCTGCGTACCGGCTACCTCGGCGCGGCAGAGTATCTGCCGGGCATACTCATTGAAGGCAACGACAACCGCGGCATCGACGTCGCGTTCCTCACACGCCTGCCGATGGATGGCCAACCGATGTTGCACCCCATCCCGTTCGAGGGCGTTCCCGCCGAACGCGTCGCGGATACGCGCGGCATCCTCGAGGTCACTTTCCTGCTGCCGGATGGCCAGCTTCTCACCGGTTACAACGTACATTTCCCGGCGCCGTTTCACCCGACCGAGATGCGCGTCTCGGCGTACCGATTCCTGAACCAGCTCAAGAGCTCGCTACCCGACGACCGTGCAGCGTTTGCCGCCGGCGATTTCAATACCACCTCGGCCGAGGATCGCGAGCGCGCCATGCTGCAGCGCCTGGCACGTCCTTACTGGACGGTGGTGCACGATT
>CAYVLL010000135.1:0-6002 GCA_964452235.1 uncultured Woeseiaceae bacterium | reverse complement strand
TGTAGGAGCCCGTATCACGGGCGATTCCCGACACGTCAATACGCTCCTTTCTCAGCGAACCCCTCGCACACCTTCTTCAGCCCCGCCTGGATCTCGTCACTGTATTCGCCCGTTTGGTTGATCTTGTCGAGCAGGTCCTTGTGATTCGCGCGGGCGTAATCATGCAATGCGGCTTCGTAGCTCACCACTTTCGCCACATCGACCTTGTCGATAAAGCCTTCGTTGACCGCAAAGAGCGACAGCGACATTTCCGCGACCGACAACGGGGAATACTGCTTCTGTTTCATCAGTTCGGTAACGCGTTGTCCGCGTTGCAACTGTTTGCGCGTGGTCTCGTCGAGGTCCGACGCGAACTGCGCGAACGCCGCCAGCTCACGGTACTGTGCGAGCGCAAGGCGCACGCCGCCACCGAGTTTCTTGATGATCTTGGTTTGCGCCGCGCCGCCGACTCGTGACACCGAGAGACCGGCGTTGATGGCCGGTCGTATGCCGGCGTTGAACAGGTCCGTCTCGAGAAAGATCTGGCCGTCCGTGATCGAGATTACGTTGGTCGGTACGAATGCAGAGACGTCACCGGCCTGGGTCTCGATGATGGGCAGTGCGGTCAATGAACCTGTTTTGCCCTTCACCTTGCCACCGGTGAATTTCTCCACATAGTCGGCGTTGACGCGCGCCGCGCGCTCGAGAAGGCGTGAATGCAGGTAGAAAACGTCGCCGGGGTACGCTTCACGGCCGGGTGGACGCCGCAACAACAACGATACCTGGCGATATGCCCACGCCTGCTTGGTCAGGTCGTCGAAAATGATCAGCGCATCCTGCCCGCGATCGCGAAAGTACTCTCCCATCGACGTGCCGGAGTAAGGCGCGATGTATTGCATGGCAGCGGAGTCGGACGCCGCTGCGGCAACAACGATCGTATGCTCCATTGCACCGAATTCTTCCAGCTTGCGTACGACGCCGGCAATAGAAGACGCCTTCTGGCCGATAGCAACATAAATGCATTTGATGCCGGTACCGACCTGGTTGATGATTGTGTCGACCGCTACCGCTGTCTTGCCGGTCTGGCGGTCGCCGATAATAAGTTCTCGCTGACCGCGGCCGATCGGCACCATCGCATCGATCGATTTGAGCCCCGTTTGTACCGGCTGGTCGACTGACTTGCGCTCGATCACACCGGGCGCCACTTTCTCGATCGGCGCGGTTTCCGCTGTTTCGACCGGGCCCTTGCCGTCGATCGGCTGTCCAAGCGAATCGACTACCCGACCGAGAAGCGCTTCGCCGATCGGCACTTCGAGAATTCGTCCGGTTGTCTTGACGGTATCGCCTTCGGAAATATGCTTGTAGTCGCCGAGCACCACGGCACCGACAGAGTCCTGCTCGAGGTTCAGCGCCAGGCCGAAGGTGTTCTGCGGAAACTCGAGCATTTCGCCGTAGCGCGCATCGGCGAGTCCGTGGATGCGTACGATGCCGTCGGTGACGCCGATGACGGTGCCAACGTCGCGAGCTTCGGCTGCCGCCTCGAAATTTTCGATTCGCTCTTTAATCAGCTGGCTGATTTCAGAAGCTTTGAGTGCCATGTTGCCTTCCTCTGTTAAGCGGTCAGCGCGTGTGCAAGACCCTCGAGTCTTGCGCGCAACGAACCATCAATTACGACATCACCGGCGCGGATTACGGCGCCACCGATGAGGTTCTCGTCCAGTTTTGTCTCGAGTCGGACCTGCCGCCCAAGCCGCTTCTGCAGCGCTTCTGCGATCGTGCGCTTTTGCCCGTCGTTCAGTGGCGCAGCCGACGTCACTGTCACATCCACCGTGTTCTCGACCTCTGCCTTTAGCGCTTCGAAATGACTGGCCACCTCCGGCAGAACCGCCTCGCGTCCATTCTCGAGCACCAGTTTCAGGAAATTCACGCCCTGGCGGTCTGTGCCCGATAAAACCGAGGAATCGCCGGCAGCGCGCTGCAGGAGACCAGTGAGAAATTCAAGCCTCTTCGGCTCCGTCAATGTTGGATTTGCCAGGAACGAGATCACCTGTCCGTCCGCTACCAGCGCCGCCGCAGCCTGCAGAGCCCCTGACCACGCACTCAGTGCATCGGCTTCTCGTGCCAGCTCGAAAACCGCCTCGGCGTAGGGACGTGCGATGGTGTTGTTATCTGCCATGGTTACCTGCTCAGCCAGCGTTCCGCGATAGCACTAGAGCTCTGCCGCCAGGCGGGTCAGGATGTCTTCGTGCGCCTTGCCGTCGATTTCACGCCGCAGGATCTTTTCTGCGCTCGCGACTGCGATGGCCGATACCTGGCCGCGCAACTCTTCGCGGGCACGATTGATTTCCTGCTCCATTTCGGCGCGCGCGGCTGCGAGCTGGCGCTCACGCTCCTTGACACCCTCGGCCTTGCCTTCGGCAACGATCTCATTCGCGCGAGCGTGCGCCTGGTCCAGGATACCGGTCGCCTGCTTGCGCGCGTCGCCGATTATTTTGCCCGCCTCGGATTTGGCATCGTCGAGGCTTTTTTGTCCGCGTTCCGCAGCTGCCAGCCCGTCCGCGATTTTTGTCTGGCGCTCCTCGATCGCGTTCATGATCGGCGGCCAGATGAACTTCATGCAAAACCAGACGAACACGAGCATCGCGATCGACTGGCCCAGAAGAGTCATGTTGATATCCAAGGGATAACTCCTGTTCGGATAAAACTACGGTGCCGGAACTACAGGCTGAGCCGACCGCGAATCGCGGTCTTCACAGGCCGGATGGCTTGCAACTGCATGGCGCACTCGAGCTCAGCAGCCATCTGGCGGGTTCTAGCCACCCATCGCCTGCTGCAACTGCCCGATAAACGGGTTGGCGAAAGCAAAGTACAGCGCGATACCCACGCCGATCATGGCAACCGCGTCGAGCAACGCAACGACCAGGAACATCTTGGTCTGCAACATGGGCGCGAGTTCGGGCTGCCTGGCCGCGCCTTCGAGGAACCGACCACCGAGCAGGCCCATGCCGATACCGACGCCAAGCGCGCCGAGACCGATCAAAAGCGCGACGGCAATCGCGGTAAAACCAATGACAGTTTCCATCAATATCTCCCGTATGAGATCAGTTCAAAAATCGATCAATGCCCTATTTCAATGTTTTTCCGACGCCAGACTGAGGTAGACAATCGTCAACATCATGAAAATGAACGCCTGCAGCGTGACAATCAGCAAATGGAACACGGCCCACGCAAAATGCAGGGGCAGCTGCCAGATACCGAGTATTGCAATGAGGATGAAAATCAGTTCGCCGGCAAACAGGTTGCCGAACAGGCGCAGTGACAGCGACAAAGGCTTCGCGAGCAACGACACCGATTCAAGGATAAAGTTGAATGCGATAATGAAAGGTGCCGCAAGAATGGCGATCCCTTTCGTCGGCGGTGCGATGGGGTGCAGCGTCAGTTCAGCGATGAAGCCGCCAACACCCTTGTTCATAATGGTGTAGGCAATGATCAGGACGAACACCGCGATCGACATGCCGAACGTAATGTTCACATCCGTCGTCGGCACGACCTTGAGATAGGGAATGTGCAGGTAGTTTTCTGCAACGTATGGGAGCCAGTCGACAGGTACCAGATCCATCAGGTTCATCAGGAATACCCAGACGAAGATGGTCAGCGCGAGAGGCGCGATCAGTTTGCTCTTGCCGTGAAAGGTCTCGCGCACGCTGGTGTCAACGAAATCCACGACCAGCTCAACGAATGCCTGGAATTTTCCCGGCTTGCCGACCGAGGCTTTCCTCGCCGCGGAGCCGAACAGCCAGATGAAGATCACGCCGAGAAACACGGAAAAGAACATCGAATCCACGTTGACGGTCATCGGGTTGCCGGCGCATTCGTTCCAGACCCAGGCGCCATCGGCCCTGCAGACCTGCAAATTCTGCAGGTGGTGCGAGATGTACTCGCTGGTCGTGCGGGTTCCGCCGTCACTCGCCATTCTTGTTACTCGTTATCCAGTGTCCGGTGCTTCGGACTCTTATTAAGACCATGTTTGGGACCATGGTTGTCGTGCATCAGGAATCCGCCCAACGTCAACAACTGCGCGGCGATGAAACCTGCAAACAGTGGCCACGCATCGAGCGGCCTAACCAGCGTGAAGACGACGGTAAACATCAACACCGTCAGCGCCAGCTTGCCGAGTTCCCCGATGTATGCGGCCCGAACCAGGGCTCCCGGCCCAGGATCACGACGCGGCACCATGAGCCGCATCGCCAGAAAGGCATTCGGGATGACACAGGTCAAACCGCCAAGCAATGCCGAGTATCCCGACGTAACTCCGCCGGTGCCCCAGAAGAGCACCGCCAGGACGACAGTAAGGCCCAGTTGCGCCAGCAGCAGCCTGGCGATGAGACCGGGGGAAGACGTTGTGGAGCTCTTGTGATCCCGGCTCCCCATGTCGCGCCTGCCTCCGACAACAAAAACGCCACGTCCATCGGCTGACGGCCGGTGTGTGGCGTTATGGTTACGATCTTTCCAAGCGGGCCTGTGCTTAGCCCGCGCATTATAGTGATCGAACTGGAGCAAGGCAACCGCCGAAAACACAACAAAATCCTCTTTCCTGCGGGTATTTAATGCGGATTGCCGGTCGCATTTCAATGACCTCAGGGGTCAACTTTGCGGCGGGTCAGGCGGGCGGAGTATCGCCCGCGCTCCAACGGCGCTACCTGATGTGTTTCAGGATGCCATCCAGCTCATCGAGGCTGTTGTACGCGATGATTATTTTTCCATGGCCCTTCTGTCTATGGTCGATCTGTACTTTGGCGCCGAGCTTGTCCGTCATTTCCGTTTCGAGACGCCGCACATCGGCGTTGGCGGTTTGCCTGTCCTTTTTCCGGCCTTTTTGTTTATTGCCGCCGGCACCCAGCATGTGACGCACGAGACGTTCGGTATCGCGAACCGACAGTCCCTTCTTCACCACCTGCCGGGCCGCATCGAGCTGCTGAATCCTGTCGGTGATCGCCAGCAAGGCGCGGGCATGCCCCATCTCGATCTCGCGCGACTCCAGCAGTGCGCTGACCTTGTCGTTCAGCTCCAGCAGTCGCAGGAGGTTGCTTACGGAGGCCCGCGAACGTCCCACGGCGTCGGCCGCTGCCTGATGAGTGAGATCGAATTCGCGAATCAGGCGATCGAGCGCACGGGCTTCCTCCAGCGGATTCAGGTTTTCCCGCTGGATATTCTCGATCAGCGCCATTGCAATGGCTGCGTCGTCCGGCACGTCGCGAACAATGGTGGGGATTTCCTGCAGGCCGGCCATTTGCGCGGCACGCCAGCGACGTTCACCCGCGACTATTTCGTAGCGTTGCGTGCCGCTGCCTTTGATCGGCCGTGCCACGATCGGCTGCACCACCCCTTGCGAACGAATCGAGCTCGCAAGATCTTCGAGCGTCTCCTGGCGCATATCCATGCGCGGCTGGTATTGCCCGCGTTGCAGCAATTCAACGGGTATCCGGCGCAGCCGGTCGCCCGTGGCCTCGCCGACGTCCGACGGGGCGGCGGCCGGCTTGCTCAGCAGCGCATCGAGGCCACGTCCCAGGCGTTTCTTCTTGTTCATCGAATGGCCCGCAGGAGCGCGCTATTTATCATGGTGCCACCGTCGCGCGTTCATCTTCGCGACGCAGCACTTCACCGGCAAGCGCGAGGTAAGCCATCGCACCGCGCGAAGCACGGTCATGATACAGAACAGGTCTGCCGAAACTCGGTGCCTCGGCAAGCCGCACATTGCGCGGCACGACGGTACGAAAAACCTTGTCATTGAAATGCGCGAGGAGCTGGTCAGAAACTTCGTTCGACAGGTTGATGCGCGGGTCGACCATCGTGCGCAGCAAACCGAAAACCTCGAGTTCGGGGTTGACCGATTTGCGCACCTTCTCGATGGTATTGAGCAGCGCGCTCAAGCCTTCCAGCGCGTAGTACTCGCACTGCATGGGTATCAGCACACCGTTCGCCGCCGTCAGCGCATTGAGTGTCAACATGTTGATGGACGGCGG
>CAYVLL010000134.1:0-6055 GCA_964452235.1 uncultured Woeseiaceae bacterium | reverse complement strand
CCGATGATGGACTGGACCGACCGGCATTGCCGGTATTTCCTGCGCCTGCTGTCGCCCGGTGCGCGCCTGTATACGGAAATGGTCACCGCGTCCGCCGTCCTGCACGGCGCCACCGGACGCCTGTTGCGCTTCGACCCCATCGAACATCCGGTGGCCTTGCAACTGGGCGGCAGCGTGCCGGGAGATATGGCGCAGGCCGCACGCATCGGGGCAGAAACCGGCTACGACGAAATCAATATCAATATCGGCTGCCCTAGCGACCGTGTGCAGAGCGGACAATTCGGCGCCTGCCTCATGGCGCGTCCGGACATCGTTGCCGACTGTGTACGCGCCATGCGTGCGGCAGTCGCGGTTCCGGTGACGGTCAAGACCCGGATCGGTATCGACGACCAGGACAGCTACGAGTTCCTGACCCGTTTCATCGAAACGGTGGCCGACGCGGGCTGCAGCACGTTCATCGTGCATGCGCGTATCGCGCTGCTCGAAGGCCTGAGCCCGAAAGACAACCGTTCGGTGCCGCCTTTGGATTACGCGCGAGTGTATCGCCTGAAACGCGAGCATCCCCATCTCACCATCGTCCTGAACGGCGGCATCGCATCCACGAACGCCGTCACAGAGCACTTGCAGCATGTCGACGGTGTCATGATCGGTCGTGAGGCTTACCAGAACCCGTGGTTCCTGGTCGAGCTCGAACGAGCGATGGGCGGGAAGAATGCGCCGACTGACCGTCACGAGGTGCTGGAGCGGATGCTGCCGTATATCGAGGCAGAATTGGCCGCAGGCACGGAACTGAAGCACATTACCCGGCACATGCTGGGGCTGTTCGCCGGACAGCCGGGTGCCCGGGCATGGCGTCGCCACCTCAGCGAGAACGCACATCGCGCCGGCGCCGGCATTGACGTAGTACTTGCGGCCATGAACCGCCAGCGACTTGCGGCCTGACGACACATTTGCGACATCAAGTGCATTGCTCATTATTTCCCGGAGATGCTCCATGCGTGCAACGACAATCTCGATAAGAACGTGGTCAGCAGGATTGGCGTTCCTCAGCTTTGTACTCGTGATGGCGGGTTGCGGCAATGCCTCGGACAATCCGGCGGAAGCGCTGCCGGAAACTCCCGGCGCCGGCAAGACCCGGACATACAACTGGTACATGGAAGGCGACACACCGGCCGGCCAGTCGGTCATCGTTCACTCCGGCGACGGGCGAATCACCAACGAATCGTTCGTTCACTGGAACAATCGCGAATACACCGTGAATTCCGAGCTGCAGCTGGACAGCGAGGGCCACGTCGTTGCCCAGACCATTACCGGCACGTCGCCGTTCGGCGCGAAAATCGATGAGTCTTTTTCCTATGCAGACGGGGTCGCGCGCTGGAGCACGATCGGGGAGCGCGGGTCGGTCGATACGGACGAGGCGGCGTTCTACATACCCGTCGAGTTCGGCGCGGTCGAGTCGCTTGCGGCGCTCGTGCGCGCCGGAAGCGCCCGACTGGATGCCGAGATTCCGGTATTTCCGTCGGGGAGTGCGCGCATCGAAAAACTCACGACGGTCGAGCTGTCGACGACGAATGGCAGCGAGGATGTCACTCTGTTTGCAATCAGCGGCATCGGCTTTACGCC
This sequence comes from uncultured Woeseiaceae bacterium, assembly GCA_964452235.1. Taxonomy (GTDB): domain Bacteria; phylum Pseudomonadota; class Gammaproteobacteria; order Steroidobacterales; family Woeseiaceae; genus IDS-8. The sequence goes on along the minus strand of CAYVLL010000134.1, from coordinate 4,432 downwards.
GATTTATGTCTGGATGAACAGCGAAATGGAACTCGTGGCGCGGGACCTCGGCGGTTATCTGGGCATGATCCCGGATAGCTGGGACCCGGCAACGCTGGCGGAACTGAGCGCGATTCAGTCAGAGCAGGACGCAATGTACATTGCCCGCCAGGCCGGTGCGTTGGCGTATCCGCTCGAACAGGCGCTGCTTATCGAGAATGTCGACGTGGTTGACGTCGCAACCGGCAAGTTGCTGGAAGGGCGGCACGTGCTCGTTCGCGACGGCAAGATCGCCGCCGTCTCGGAGATTCCAATTGACGTTGCTGCGGCGATGCGTATCGACGGCAGCGGCCAGTCACTGTTGCCGGGGCTGTGGGACATGCACGGACACTTTGGGTTGTCGGACGGCATCCTCAACATCGCCGGCGGCATCACCAGTGTGCGCGACATCGGCGGCGTGCACGACAAGGTTCTGGAGTTAACCAGGAAATTCGATTCGGGAGAAGTGATCGGACCGCGCACCTATCGCGCGGGCTTTATCGACAAAGCAGGGCCGTACGCCTCAGGCTGGGCTGCCGAGTCGCTCGACGACGCACTCGAGCGGGTCGATTTTTTCGCGCAGCACGGCTACATCCAGATCAAGTTATACAGCTCCATTGAGCCGTCCTGGGTCGAGCCGATTGCGGAGCGCGCACACGCGCACGGCATGCGCCTGAGTGGGCACGTACCCGCTTACATGTCGGCCGAGCAGGCCGTACGCGCCGGCTTTGACGAGATCCAGCACATCAATATGGTGTTCCTGAACTTCCTTGCGGGCGATCGGGAGGATACGCGCCAGCAAATCCGCTTCACCCTGTACGGCGACAAGGCGGGCGAGCTCGATCTGGACGGTGCCGAGGTGCAGTCGTTCATCGCCTTGCTCAAGGAAAACAATGTCGTCGTCGACCCGACGGCAGCGATCTTCGACACCATGCTGCGCCACATGCCGGGCGAGCCCGACCCGACCTTCGCGGCGATCATCGATCATTTGCCCAACGCGGTACGCCGACCGATGTATAACCCGGAGATGGACAACGCCGCTCAGAACGTTGAGGCCTGGAGTGAGTCCGCCGTCGCGCAGGGCGCCATGCTGCGCAAACTGTATGAAAGCGGAATTCAGCTCGTGCCCGGCAGTGACAACATTCCGGCGTTCACGCTGCTGCGGGAGCTTGAGGTTTATGCGGAAGCCGGCATACCCATCGCTGCGGTATTGAAAATGGCAACGCTCGATTCGGCCGTCGTGGTCGGCGTGGACGACAGGACCGGTTCGATTACAGTTGGCAAAGATGCCGACCTGCTGCTGGTGCAAGGCAATCCGCTGCAGGACATCAGTGTCGTTCGACGCGCAACGCTGGTGCTCAAGGGCAGCACGCTTTATCGCCCGGATGAGCTGTACCGGTCTGTGGGCGTCAGTCCGTTCGTGACTTCCGTCAAGCCAATGTGAGCGCTATCGCAATTACAGACGATCGGCTGTAAACGTATCGCAACTGTCGGGATCGCCACTCCGCAGCCCGTTGCTGAACCAGCGACGCCGCTGTTCCGAGCTGCCGTGTGTGAACGAGTCCGGCGTCACGGTCCCGCCGCTTTGCCGCTGCAGCCGGTCGTCGCCGATGGCGGAAGCTGCGTTCAGGGCTGCCTCGACATCGCCTTCCTCGAGAGTGATGTTCTGCGCACGATTGGCCCAGACCCCGGCAAAGCAGTCGGCCTGCAGTTCCTGCCGCACCGATAGCTGGTTGGCCTCGGCCGCGCTGGCCCGGGATTGCCGTCGTCGAACCTCGCTGGAAATACCCAGCAGGTTTTGCACATGGTGACCGACTTCGTGCGCGATCACGTAGGCCTGCGCGAATTCGCCCGGTGCGTTGAAGCGCTCATGCAAATCCTGGAAAAAGGCCAGATCGATATAGGCATTCTGGTCGGCCGGGCAATAAAACGGCCCCATCGCGGCCTGACCGAGCCCACAAGCGGACTGCGTCGCACCGCGAAACAGGACCAGCCGCGGTTCAACGTACCGTGCGCCACGCGCAGCAAACAGCGCGCTCCACACATCTTCGGTATCGGCGATAACGACCGACACCATATCGGCCTGCGGATCGTTCCGCAGCTCTTCGGCAGTCGGTTGCGTGCCGGTATCGTCCACAGTGACCGACTGCAGGCCTTGCAGCAGAAAGGTCGGGTCGATACCGAAATACAGCGCCGCCAGGATGACTGCAATCGTGCCGATGCCGCCGCCAACCATCGTGCGACCCGGGCCGCTGCTGCGGCGATCGATGATGTTCTTGCTGCGGCGTCCACTTCTCCAGCGCACAGGTGTAATCCTTCCAAGATCCAGTCCCGCTCTGCTTCATTGTCGTTTATCCCGCAGCCTTTGACCATATGCAGCAAGGGTCGTGCTATTGTGCTGCAGTGCACAGAAGTGCGGTCCAATAGCGAGCACGCTGGTGCCTGTCGAGAGTCGCAGTCCCTGGTTCAGGCAGCGGACTTCTGCCACGGCATAGTGAGGAAGACGTGACGCGATCCGGTAGCAATAAAGCTTCGCGAAAGAAGATGCTGCGCAAACCGCCGGGCGCGGCGCTGAAAGCATGCGAGGCACGCTTTCGTACGCTGTTCGAGTTTTTGCAGGCCGGTGTGGTTCTCGCGGATTCCGAAAGCTACTACCTGGACGCCAATGCGAGCGCCTGCCGCATGCTCGGCTACGACCGGGACGAACTGATCGGCCTGCACGTGTCCGACATCGTGGAGTCGACCGAATTGCCGCACATCGATACGGCGCTGGTCGATATCAACCAGCGTTCCGACCACAGCCGGGAATGGCGATTTCGACGCAAGGATGGCTCCGCATTTGTGGCTGAAGTCATCGCCACGAAAATGCCTGACGGCACACTGCTCGGCATGCTTCGCGACATATCGGATCGCCAGCGCGCTGATGAATACCGTGCCAATCTGGCCGCCATCCTCCAGTCGTCTCCAGACGCGATCATCGGCAAGGACCTGGACGGCAACGTCACAAGATGGAATGCCGGTGCCGAAGTGATTTTCGGGTACTCAGCGGAAGAAATGATCGGCACTCCGATCACGCGGCTCATGCCCGACGACCGGATAGCTGAGGAAGATTCGATTCTACAGCGCTTCCGTGCTGGCGAAAGTGTCGTTCATCTTGAAACTGTGCGACACACGAATGAAGGGCGGCTGATCGATGTCTGGGTAACCGCGTCACCGATTCGCGATGCCGATGGAAAGATAATCGGTGCGTCGAAAATTGCACGCGACATATCTGTCATCAAGGAACATGAGCGGGAAATCGCCCGCTTGTCGCGACTTCATGCAGTACTGGGCCAGATCAACGAGGCCATCGTGTCGTCCGCAACGCGCAAAGACCTGTTCGACAAGGTATGCCGGGTTCTCGTCGAGCGAGGCGAGTTTCGCATGGCCTGGATCGGCTGGCACGACCCGGAAACGCATCGCCTTGAACCGGTTGCCAGCTCGGGAGACCATCTGGGATACCTCGGAAAAATCAATCTGTACGCGGACGATCGTCCCGCGGGACAGGGTCCGGCTGGCACGGCTTTCCGCTCCGGAAAGCCATATATCAATAACGATATGCTCGACAACACCACCACCCTCCTGTGGCGCGCGGACGTCGAGCGCAGCGGCTTTCAATCGTCGGCAGCCTTTCCAATTCGTATGAACGACACGGTTTGCGCCGTATTGAGCGTGTACGCAGACCAGCGCGAGTTCTTCCAGGACAAGGAGATCGCGTTACTCGCGGAAGCGGCGAACGACTTGTCTTTCGCCCTGGATAATTTTGCGCGCGATGAGGCGCGCAAACAGGCAGAACAGGTACTGCGAAGTGAAATGCTGTTCTCCGACGCCATGATCGAAAGCATGCCCGGCGTATTCTATTTCTATAATGCCGAAGGCCGTTTTCTGCGTTGGAACAGAAACTTCGAGACGGTGTCCGGGTACTCGGGCGAACAGATTTCCGGTATGCATCCGCTGCAATTTTTCACAGACGACGAGAAGCCGATCGTCGCCAAACGCATGGCGGAGGTATTCGAAAAAGGCGAATCGTCGGTCGAGGCGTCCTTCGTCGCCCGCAACGGTCGCGCGACGCCATACTTTTTTACCGGCAAACGCATTTCCTACGGCGGTGAGCCGTGCCTTGTCGGCGTCGGTATCGATATCTCGGAGCGGGTGCGCATGGAAGCGGAGCGTTCGAAGCGCTTCCAGGCGGAGGCTTCAGACCGGATCAAGTCGGCATTCCTGGCAACAATGTCGCACGAATTGCGGACGCCGTTGAATTCGATCATCGGCTTCACCGGGATTATCCTGCAAGGCCTGGCAGGGCCCTTGAATAAGGAACAGAACAAGCAGCTTGAAATGGTGCGGACCAGTGCGCGACATTTGCTGGCACTGG
>CAYVLL010000133.1:0-6110 GCA_964452235.1 uncultured Woeseiaceae bacterium | reverse complement strand
TTCCGTAACCCGGTGCATTGCGCGCAACCCTCGAACGACAACCTGGTCTACGTCTGTGACCGCGTAAACAATCGCATCCAGGTGTTCGAAACCGATGGCACCTTCGTCAAGGAACAGCGCATTGCGCCGCAGACACTCGGTGACGGAGCCGTATGGGACATTTCTTTTTCACACGACCCCGGGCAACGGTTCATCTATCTTGCTGACGGCAAGAACATGAAAATACACATCCTGGACCGTGAGTCACTTGAGATCCTGACGTCGTTTGGTGACGGCGGACGCAACCCCGGGCAATTTTTCGGTGTGCACAACATCGCCACCGATTCCAAGGGCAACATATATACAACGGAGACTTACGAGGGCAAACGCCTGCAAAAGTTTGTCCATAAGGGCATGGCTCCGGTAACGACGGCGAATCGCGGCACACCCTGGCCGGCCGATCGCAAATAGCGCAGGACGTCCCGTATGCAATTCTTACTCGAAGCACCATCGCAGGTAGCATGGCAGTGAATCCCGGACTTTCCCGCAGGCGCTTCATCAAGGCGATCATTGCCTCGAGCGCGGCCGCCGCAGCCAGCAATGCCGGCCTGCGAGCCGCGTTTGCACAGGACCGCCCGAGCGGTGCCGTCGAACGACTGATTTCGCTCAGCATCAATGGCCGCACACGACGTGTCGACGTATTGCCGCAGGAAACACTGGCGTATACGTTACGCTACAAACTGGGGTTGACCGGCACCAAGATCGGTTGCAACCGTGGCGAATGCGGCGCTTGCACGGTACTGATCGACGACGTGACGAACTATTCCTGCTCCACCCTGACGCACAGCGTGCGCTCGCGCAACGTCCTTACGGTCGAAGGACTGCAGGACGCCAGCGGGCAACTGCATCCGGTGCAGCAAGCGTTCATCGATGAGTTGGCGCCGCAGTGCGGCTTCTGCACACCGGGCCAGGTCATGGCGGCAGTCGGGCTGTTGCGAGCCAATCCGCAACCGTCGAGAGAGGAAGCGCGACAGGCAATGTCCGGCAACCTGTGCCGCTGCGGTGCCTACGATAACTATCTGAACGGCGTCATGCGCGCTGCAGGACAAGGCACATGAGCAACTACCGCCACATCGGCAAGGATTTCGTACCGCCCGACATCGTTGGCAAGGTCACGGGCAAGGCGAAGTATGCCGAAGACTTCAGCGCCGATGGCATGGTTTTCGCGCGGGTTTATACGAGCCCGATGGCTCACGGGCGCGTCACGAACATCGACACGTCCGCAGTCGAGGAAATGGACGGCGTCGTTGGCATTCTCACGGCGGATGACCTGCCGCCGGTAGAAGCGCCGAATGCGCCGATGCTCACCAATTCGCCCGCTTACATTGGCGAACCGATACTCGCGGTTGCCGCGCTCGACGAGAAAACGGCCGAGGACGCCCTCGCCCGCATCCGCGTCGATATAGAGCCGCTGCCCTTTGCCGTCGATCCGCTCGACAGCCTGGTCGACGGAGGTCCCGATGCCCGTGAGGAAGGCAACGTTTATGTGCGCTCGAGGGAAGGCTCCGGCTTTCGCACCGTAAAGTGGACGCGCGCACAGATCGATGAGTTCCGCGCCGGCAAGGAACCGACGGGAGAATCCGTCAGCGAATGGAGCTACGGCGATCTCGAGCGGGGTTTCGCTGAGGCAAAGGTAATTGTTGAAGAGCCCTTCGTAACAGTCGGCTACGCGCACATGAGCATGGAGCCACGCACCGCGATGGCGTACTGGCAGAACGGTGTGTGCTACCTGTATGGCTCCGCGCAAAGCCAGAGCTTCATGATCCCGGGCCTTGCGAACCTGCTCGGCATCGAACAGAAGGACGTGGTCCTGATCAGCGAAAACACGGGTGGCGGCTTCGGTTCGAAAATAGGCGCCTATCCGATGATCGCTTTGCCGGCCTGGTTCTCGAAAAAGATCGGCCGGCCGGTGCAGTTGCGCATCACGCGCGAACAGGAATATTACATCGGCTCGGCCAGGGTCGGCTTCCAGGGCTGGATCAAGGTCGGGTTCGCCGCCAACGGGCGTGTGACGGCAACAGACATATTCATCGTCGAGGATATTGGCCCCAACGCAACCGGCGGCGACGGTTCCTCAGCGGGCGAGGCTGTTTCGATGGTGTACGACCCGGAGTCGATGCGGTTCCGGGGTGTTCCGGTATTGACGAACACGACACCGCGCGGTGCTCAACGCGGGCCCGGCCAGAACCAGATCGCCGCCATCATGGCTCCGATCATGGACAAGGCGGCGAATGCGCTCGACATCGACCGCCTGGAAATCCGCAAGATCAATGCCGCGCACCACGGGACGACCGTCTATGCCGACCAGGGGCCGATCACCAGCGCCTATATGAAAGAAGCGCTCGATATGGGCGCCGCGATGTTCGACTGGCCCGGCAAGCGCAACAAGCCGCGGCGAAACGGCAGCAAGGTCATCGGGCTCGGCATCGGCCAGGGCTATCACTCGGCAGGCGCGAAGGGCTACGACGGCCTCGTGCGCATTACGCCCGACGGCAAAATCCATTTGCACAGCGGCGTCGGCAATCTCGGCACTTACTCGTATGCGTCGACCACGCGCAGTGCAGCCGAGGTCCTGAAGTGCGACTGGGAAAACTGTGTTATCCATTACGGCAGTACCGAGGCCAACCTGCCGTGGAGTTCCTACCAGGCCGGCAGCAATACCTCGTTCACTCACCAGCGCGCCAACTACGTCGCCGCCATGGATGCGGTCAACAAGTTGAAAGAAATTGCAGCGGCGACCTTGGGCGGAAGCGCCGCCGATTACGACATTGCGGATGAGCGTGTGTTCCGAAACGGCAATCCGGGACAATCGATGTCCTACGCACAGGCGGCTGAACGTGCTATCGAGTTGGGTGGGCCGTACAGCGGCCAGACCTGGCCCGGCGACATTCACGAAGTCACGCAACGCGCGGTGCAGAACCTTGCCGGCAGCGGCCTGATCGGCGTCGCAAAAGACAATCTGCCGCAGGAAGGCGTTATACCGGGGTTTGCGGTTGCCTTCACCGAGATCGAGCTCGACCTCGAAACCGGCAAGTACGAGATTCTCGACTACGTCGGCATTGCCGAATGCGGCACGGTCATCCACCCGCAGGGTCTGGCGACGCAGATGAAAGGCGGTGCCGTGTGGGGCATGGGCATGGCGAGTCTTGAACGCCATGTGTACGACCCGCACAACGGTTTGCCGGCGAACGTCGGCCTGCATCAGTGCGGCGTTCCTACCTATCTCGACGTACCGTCCAGTATGCGTACCAGCGCCGTTGACTTGCCGGACCCGCAAAGCCCGTTCGGTGCACGCGGCATTGGCGAGCCCGCGATGGGATGCTCGGTGGCGGCCGTAACCGCTGCCATTGCCGATGCGCTGGACGGCCACGTATTCAATCGCACGCCGATTTCGGTCGACATGATTGTCAATCATGTTGCAGGGCGACCGCAGTCGTTCAAGCCACTGCAAACCAACAATTACTGAGGTAGCGATGGCTTCTTTCGATGTCATGCCCGATTTGCAGCTTTTCCAGCCGGCAGAGCTCGCGGACGCCTTGAACCTGGCCGACCGATACCGCGAAGACGGCTGGTTGCTGGGTGGCGGCCAGGATACCTATGGTTGGCTCAAGGATCGCGTGAAATCGCCGCAGGCGATGATTGACCTGAACGGCATCGATGAATTGCGCGGTATTCGCGAGACTGCGGACGGCATCGAGATCGGCGCTGTCACGACACTGATCGACATCATTGAAGACACACGCCTGCAGCAGGATTACAGCCTGCTGGTGTCGGCGGCGGAACGGGTCGCCAGTCCGCAGATCCGCAATGTCGGCACGCTCGGCGGCAATCTCGTACAGGATGCGCGCTGCTGGTACTACCGTCGCGGACTGGATTGTTATCGTGCCGGCGGCAATATTTGCTATGCGGACAGCCCGCAAGGCATGAATCGCGAACACTGCCTGTTCGGCGCCAGCCGTTGCGTCGCAGTCAGCCCCTCCGATACAGCAACAGCCCTGGTGGCACTCGAGGCTATCATGGTGGCGCGCAGTGTCGATGGCGAACGCCGGATTCCGGCCGGGAAGTTTTTTGTCGGCCCGAACACCCACATCACGCGCATGACGTCACTTAAGCCGGGCGAGATACTCACGGCCGTGCGAATTCCAGCGAAGTGGGCGGGCAAGCACTTCTATTTCGAGAAAGTTGCCGACCGCAATGCCTGGGATTTTGCCCTCGTCAGCATCGCGGCTGCAATGTTGCTCGAAAATGGCGTGGTCACAGACGCCCGCATCGTTTGTGGCGGCGTCGCCTGCACACCTTATCGCCTGCACGATGTTGAACGTGCCGTCAAAGGTAAATCGCTGTCGGAAAGCACTGCAGCGGAACTCGAGGGTCTCGCGAGTAAAGGGGCAAGACCACTGAATTACAATCACTTCAAGTTGCCGCTGATGGAAAATCTCGTGCGACGAGCCATGCGGAGTTAACGCCATGGATCTCGCTACCTTCAAGAAAGATGTCTGGGGACGCGAAGTCATCCTCGGAGCATCCTGGGACCTGTTGTGGCTGGTCGTCGCCGCCGCTTTCGTCCTCATCGCCGGACATGCCATCGTTATGGCAGCACGGCGGCGGGAGCCGAAGCCATCGAGCGAAGGCGAGCGGGTCGTTCGTCATAAAGGTGCCGACCGGCTTTTCCACTGGGTGATGGCGGTAAGCGTACTGGTTTTGCTCGTGACGGGCGTGTTCCCGATCATCGGCATCGAGTTTCCGTGGCTGGAGATCCATTGGATCAGCGGCCTGGTCCTGACCGCAGCGGTGCTGTTTCACATCGTCCGTGCACTTTTCTGGCAACGGCTGAAATGCATCTGGATTCGCGGCCGCGATTTTCGCGAGCTTTACGATTCATCGGTAAAGCCCGGAAAGTACTCGATCGCGCAGAAAGCCATGCATGCCACTGTAACGGTGCTTGTCCTGCTGGTAATCGTCAGCGGACTGGTCATGTTCGCGATGATCGATACGCCTTGGTGGGATCGGACAAACTCCATCTCGGAAGCAACCCTGGGTTGGATGTTCCTGATTCATGGACTCTCCACACTGGCGCTGATCGCAGTGGTAGCGTTGCATATTTATTTCGGACTGCGCCCGGAGAAGCTCTTTTACACACGGTCGATGATCAGCGGCTGGATTTCCAGAGACGAACTCGCGGCGAATCACGATCCAAAGCGCTGGTCTCCGGGTGAATCTTCGTCTTGATCCGCCTTCGGCTTCTCGCACACTTTCTCTTACAATTTTAGACGACGGCACAAATGCTGTGATGGCTTCCTTGTCAGACAATATCGAAGTATTTGAATCCGGCTACGAATTCCTGCTCGCATACGCGGCACAAGGGCGCGACAGCGACGGCGGTGGCCCGTCGGAAGTCCGTACGACGTTGACCGGCATGAAGAAGGCGGCTGGCGATATTGTCGCAGCGATGCAGGAGGGTAACGATGACTTTGCCTGGGTGGTCGCTGACGATGCAGCAAAGGCAACTGCGGCGATTGAGCTCGTTCTCAAACAGGATGCGATCAGCTCGGAAATGGTCGACAACCTGAACGCCTCGATTCACTTGCGGGCATTGCTGACCGATCTGTTTCTCGTCAGCGAAGCGCAAGTCCAATGACAGCTCCGATTTCCCGGCGGCATTTCCTGAACCTCGTCGGAGCGGCCGGTGGCTCCACGGCGATCCTGCAGACCGGTCTCGCACTCGGGCTGTTGCCGGATACAGGCCCGCTTGCGCTGGCGGACATTCGTCCGATCGGAAAAGCACGCAAACGAGTGCTGATTCTCGGCGCCGGTATTTCCGGACTCGCCGTCGCCTACGAGCTGGAACGCAAGGGCTACGAATGCACCATTATTGAGGCCTCCAAACGCATCGGAGGTCGCATCCTCACACTGCGCGGCGGCGACGAAATCGACGAAATGGGCTACTCGCAAGTCTGCGAATTCGACGATCACCCCAATCTTTACTTCAACGCGGGCGCCGCACGTATTCCCGGACACCACCGGCACACCCTGCATTACTGCCGGGAACTGCGAGTGCCGCTGGAAACCTA
>CAYVLL010000132.1:0-6114 GCA_964452235.1 uncultured Woeseiaceae bacterium | reverse complement strand
ATTGTCCCGACCCCCCGCTCCTCTTTTGACTTCCGCGGCCAATGCCCGCGCCAGTCTCCCCTTGCGCCCCACCGATACAGCACCAAGTCCCAGCCAGCACGCCAGCGACTCAAGTTCCTGTGCAAGTTCGTGAGTACAACGAGACTCGTCGATGCCATCTTCCGGATGTGCTGCCAGGACCAGCAGCCGGCCCGTCGCCCGGTCGGCCTTCAGATCGACGCGGGCAACGATTGTGTCGTCCAATAGAAACGGCAGAACGTAATAGCCCCATTTGCGACGGTGCCCGGGTACGTAGATCTCGATTCGGTAGTGGAAGTCGAACAGCCGTTCGGCACGCGGCCGGTACCACACCAGTGGGTCGAAGGGCGACAACACGGCACGGCAATTCACGGAGCGCGGCAAGCGTGCGTCGGCGGACAGGTAGGCGGTCGCGGGCCAACCCTCGACGGACAGCTCGATCAACTCGCCCTCCTCGACCAACTCTGACACGCGCTCGCGTGCCTCGGATGCAGTCATCCGGTAGTAGTCGGCAAGGTCCGCCAATGTGGCAATGCCAAGGGCTCGCGCAGCTTGCCGGAGCAAAGTCCTTTGGGCGGCGTCTCGCGGTACCTCACGTCGGTATATGTCGGCATCGATGACACGCTCGGGCAGGTCATACTGTCGCTGGAAATTGGGCAAGCGACCCGCAACCGCAACGTTGCCGAAGCCGAAATGATATTCGAGCGCTGAACGCTGGACCGAGCGGTGCCAGTCCCCCGCCTTGCGTTTCGGACTGGCGGCCGGCGGCAGGTCACGGCCTGTTACCGGGCCCTGGTCGCGTACGATCTGCAAGGCCTGCTGCAGATACTCCTGGTGGTCGGGAAGCTTCCGGATCGGGCTGTTCCGGTACGGACGGAATGCGGCCCGGCGATGCGCCAGTAACGGCCAGCAATCGGCAGGCACGACAGAGGCTTCGTGCGCCCACTGTTCGGTAAACTCCCCGCGCCCGTACACCAGTCGGTCGAAACGCTTACGCTCGTAAGGTCCGAGTCGCGAAAACACCACCAGGTAGTGCGCCGGCACCAGCACATTGACGAAGTCGAGCTGCAGGACACCGAGCTCGTTTATGACACGCCGGATGTGGCGGATATCCGGCGTGCCGTCCGGACGCGGACGGTCAAGGCCCTGGGCCGCCAGCGCAATGCGACGTGCTTCCTCAATGGACAAGTGCCGTCCTTGCATACCCTGATGCGTGCCGCTCGTTGCTACTGCCCGATTGGCAGCCGGTCAGCCATGCAGACCGTCAGCAACTCTCCCGGCGGCAACCCAGAACGATCTTGCCAATTCGCTGCGATATTCACGATCGTGCACAGTGCTGAGAAAGTACCACTCTCCGGTACATCGCTCCGGGGTTACCGTCAGGCAGAGCCAGCCGCGATGGTGAATATCCAGGAAGCGTATGCCGGGATTCTGCTCCAGTGTGGCATCGCGTACCGAATCCGGTGACGTCTCGGGCAAATAGGCGGCAATTCCCGGCGATGAGACCGAAGTCGTCATGAACTCGACAGCGACGGGTCTCTCGGCACCGGCAGGTTTCAATTCCGCGGCCAGTGCCGTATGCAAATCGCCGCTCAAGACCAGTGGATTCCTGGCGTATTTCGCCAGATCCTGCAGCAGGTCCTCACGTGCATGTGGATAGCCGTTCCAGGTGTCGAGAAAGCTGGGTGGATTATCCTTGCTCTGGGCGACGACGGCTTCGAGCGCTTCCCGGGAAAAATAGGATGGCCCATCGAGATTCACGACCGGTTCGAGGTCGGGTGAGCGCATGTCCGCCACCATGACCTGCTGGCCGATAACTTGCCACACCGTGTCCGCGGATGCCTGCAGCCGCTTGCGCAACCAGCGCTCCTGACGACTGCCGAGCATGCGCCGAGCCGGGTCACGCATGGCTTCGGTCACGGTCTCCCGGGTTACCGTTTCGCCGACGTCGGGCTGCGCATCGCGGCCGTACAGACGAGTGTCGAGCATGACGACGGAGGCCAGGTTGCCGTAGCGGAAGTCGCGAAAAATCGGGACCACGCCGCTTCTGCGGCGCTCCTTGCGCCGATTGTCGCGAACCGGCATCCATTCGAACCACGCCTGCAAAGCGGCGTCGCGCCGCGTCGTCCACTTGCCCTCGTCGGGCTGGTGATTCTGTGCACCGTCTCGCCATGCATCGTTCGCGACTTCATGATCGTCCCAGATCGCGATGAGTGGATGCGCCGCGAGCATTGCCCGAGAATCGGCGTCCTGTTTGTATTGTGCGTGGCGGCGCCGGTAATCAGCGAGCGAGAGACACTCGGTCGGCGGATCCGGGATACGACCAAGCGCTTCGGCCCTGTCGGTTGCATACCCTCCCATTTCGTATTCGTAGATGTAATCGCCGAGATGCAGAACGGCGTCGATATCGTCGCGCTGTGCAATTTCGCGGTACGCGTGAAAATAGCCGGCCGGATGATTGGAGCAGGACACGACGGCAAATTTCGCAAGTCGCAGGTCACCTGTTGGCAAGGTGCGAGTGCGCCCGACCGGGGAGAAGTGACCGTCGACGTTGAAGCGATAAAAAACGGTCCGCCCGGAGGGCAAGCCGCCAGCATCAACCTTGACGGTGAAATCCCGGGTTGCGTCGGTGCGCGCAGTGCCTGCCGCAATAACGTCAGTCATGGCGGCATCGGTTGCGACCTGCCAGCGAACTTTCTTTTGTACGGTGCTGCTCCCGACGGTGCTGACGCGCGTCCAGATAACGACCGCATCGGCAGTGGGATCGCCGCTGGCAACACCACAGGCAAAAATTTCCTTCGCGGGGCCGGATTCTGCAGAAGCAATCCGCCGGCCAAATCCGGCGACGACGAAGGCAGCGCCGGACACGAGCATTTGCAGAAATGATCGTCGTTGCACCGTTAAAAGCCTCAGGCAGGTTGCCGGAAATTGTTGTCGACGGGGTCTGCGTCGGTCGTCAACAACTCAATTTGTATTCGAGAAAAGTATTATAAAATACTGAAATAATTAACTTAAGATAGATCGATGTCTGTTGCCAACAGCGGCGGCACAAGGCCCGACATGGTACCGGAGCACGACATTAAAGACAGCCTCCCCGGATGCAACCGTGGTAACTCCGTTTCGATAGGCTAAGCTTGCATTTTTGCCGACCCGGGCGCTGGCCTTGTTCTTGCATTCCGACCTGAACCTTCTCAAGGACGCCCTCGAGACTCTCGCGGAGGGATTCTCCGACCTGCCGGACTTTGCCGCGCACTACGATACGTTGGCGATCGGCGCGGTCCTGCAGGAAGTTGCCACGCGGTTACAGGACAACTACCCGTATCACCATGCGCGCTATGCCGGTCAGATGCTGAAGCCGCCGCATCCGGTGGCGCGGCTTGCCTACGCGCTGTCGCTTTGGCTGAATCCGAACAACCATGCGCTGGACGGCGGACGTGCCAGCTCGGCGATGGAGAAAGAGTGCATCGAGGCACTGGGACAACTGTTCCGAATGCCGCAAGTGCTGGGGCACCTGTGCGGCGGTGGCACGATGGCCAACCTGGAAGCGCTGTGGGTGGCCGGACAATTGCACCCCGGCAAAGCGGTCGCGGCATCGAACCAGGCGCATTACACTCACAGCCGTATCAGCCAGGTGCTGGGGCTCGATTTCGTTGCGCTCGATTCCACCGAAGCCGGGCGCCTGGATGCGGCCGCGCTGCGCGAGGCTTTGCAAGCCGGGAGCATCGGCACGGTCGTCGTTACACTCGGTACGACCGGTCTTGGTGCCGTCGATCCGCTCGATGAGATTCTCGACTTGCGAGTTGAGTTTGATTTTCGTGTGCACGTTGACGCTGCCTATGGCGGTTATTTCGTGCTCGCGTCAGCCCTCGACGAGCAGGCCCGTCAACATTTCGCGCGCATCAACGAAGTAAATTCCATCGTCATCGATCCTCACAAGCACGGCTATCAACCTTACGGCTGTGGTTGCGTTCTGTTCAGCGATCCAAAGGTCGGCGCACTCTACCGGCACGATTCACCGTATACCTATTTTTCCTCGGCTGACCTGCACCTCGGCGAAATCAGCCTGGAGTGCTCCCGTCCGGGGGCCGCTGCGGTTGCGCTGTGGGCCACACAGCGCCTGTTGCCAATGACACCTGGCGGCGAGTTTGCAGGCGACCTCGACAAATCCCTGCGGGCCGCACGCATTCTGTGGCAGCGAGTGCGCCAGTCTGATCGTTACGTCGCCCTGATGCCGCCGGAACTGGATATTGTGGTGTTCGCTGTGCAATCACGTGATGCAAAGTCTGCCAGCCGGCGCGCCCGTGAGATATTCGCGCGTGCCGCTGACGCGCAGCTATACCTTGCGCTGATCGACCTGCCGGTGACGCTGGTGCGCGCCTGGTGGCCCGAACTTGAAGAGAATGCCACGACCGTGACCTGTTTGCGCTCCTGCCTCATGAAGCCGGAACACCTCGACTGGATCGACGATTTGTGGGGCGTCCTGGCCGATCTTTGATCGACTGTTAGCGCGACGATGTGCGTTTGTAGCTCGCCCAGACAAGTAATGCATGGAAGAGCGGAGTTTTCAAAGGCGCTTAGTCACCTGCAAGATCATGGCGCACCTCGTTGTACTCTGCCGCCAATCGGTCCACCAATTCAGCCGCTGCAGGGATATCGTGCATGCTGCCGACACCCTGTCCGGCACCCCAGATATCGCGCCAGGCTTTGGCGTCCGTATTGCCGCCGCTGCCGAAGTTCATCTTCTTCGCTTCGCCCTCAGGCAGGTTATCGGGATCCATGCCAGCCTTGAGGATACTCCCCTTGAGGTAGCTGCCATGCACGCCGGTAAACAGCGACGTATAGACGATATCCGCCGCACGACTCTCCACGATCATCTGCTTGTACGCGGGCGGCGCATTTGCTTCCCGGGTGGCGATGAAACGTGTCCCGAAATAGGCGAGATCGGCGCCGATGGCGCGTGCTGCGACAATATCGCCGCCGCAACTCATGGCCCCTGACAGGACGATCGTCCCGTCGAAGAACTGTCGAATCTCGCGGACCAGCGCAAACGGGCTCAGTGTGCCCGCATGTCCGCCGGCGCCCGCACATACGGCGATGATGCCGTCGACGCCCTGCTCCGCCGCCTTTTCGGCATGCCGCAGGTTGATCACATCATGCAGGACGATGCCGCCGTAGCCATGCACCGCTGCGACAACTTCCGCCGGTGGTCGCAGGCTCGTTATCACGACAGGGACCCTGTACTTCACGCACAGCGCGACATCGTGTTCCAGGCGATCGTTGCTTTGATGCACGATCTGGTTGACGGCAAACGGCGCAACCGGAATTGCGGGGTTATTCTGCTGCGCGTCGTCGAGCTCAGTGCTGATCCGTGACAGCCATTCGTCGAGCATGGATGCGGGACGTGCATTCAATGCCGGGAACGAGCCGACAATGCCCGCCTTGCACTGCGCCAGGACCAGTTCCGGCCCCGAGACGATAAACATCGGCGCCCCGATCAGCGGAATCCGCAATGAACTTGACAATGTCTTCGGTAGCGTCACACCCACTCTCCCCGGTTTCCGCCGATGCAACATATTGTGCACGGATGTTGTAAATTTGCGCCGGACGGACGTGATCCAGGTCACATTTGACGCTGCCAACCACTGCTAGACTCGATGCACCTGACCGGCGCCGCCGGACCATGCATTTAACGTTGACGATGCTGTCATGACCCCACGCGAAATATCGGATCGGCGCTTACACGAATCGGACGTTCACGACTTGTCACTCAGCGTGATCCATGCGCTGGCGATGGTGGACGTAAAAGCCTTGTCGTACATGCAACTTCGGCGTTTGTATGCGGCGCTCACTCACGCGCGGGACAGCGTCGAGACCGAAACCGCCGTACGTACCCGGATGACCAATTCCGGCGACACGGTCAGTGTACCGGCGCCGGCCCTGCGCGATATGCCCGAATGAGCCGGACTGGTCCCGGTTGCCAGCGGCCCTCCACTCCAACCACACTCAAACCATGTCATACGATCATAAAGGCCGCGTCGCAGTCGGCGATCAGGCAGTCGTCGCTCACACGACGTGCCTCGCCTTTCAGCATAACGA
>CAYVLL010000131.1:0-6132 GCA_964452235.1 uncultured Woeseiaceae bacterium | reverse complement strand
CAATCAGCCGAAATTGATCTTGGCTTCCAGGTTGGAGCGTGAATCAGCGTGCGACATGGCCTCTTCGAGGGCGATGGTGCCGGCCTTGTAGAGATTGAGCAGCGCGTCGTCGAAATTCTGCACGCCCTTTTCGCTGCTGTTCTTGATTGCCTCTTTCACCTCGGCAATATCCCCTTTCATGATCAGGTCCCTGATGTGCGGCGTATTGAGCATGAGTTCCACGGCAGCGACACGCTTGCCTGCCCGCGAGCGCACCAGTCGTTGCGAGATGATAGCCCGCAGGTAGTGCGCCAGATCCATGAAAACCTGCACATGCTGTTCCTGCGGGAACATGTTGATAATGCGGTCGAGTGTTTCCGGCGCATTGTTCGAGTGCAGGGTCGCGAGTACAAGATGACCTGTACCAGCCATATCGATTGCCGATTGCATGGACTCGCGATCGCGGATTTCGCCGATCTGGATGACATCGGGCGCCGCCCGCATGGCGCTTTTCAGGGCATTCGCGTAAGACTTGGTATCGAGGCCGACCTCGCGCTGATTCACGATCGACTGCTTGTTCGGATGCAGGAACTCGATCGGATCCTCGACCGTGATTATGTGGGACGACGTTTTCTCGTTGCGGTGGTTGATCATGGCGGCCAGCGTGGTCGACTTGCCGTTGCCGCTGGCGCCGACCATCAGGACCAGGCCGCGGCGCAGCATGACCAGTTCCTTGAGCTGTTCGGGCATGCCGAGGTCGTCGAGCTGAGGCATTTCCGCCGTGATGTAGCGCAATACCATGGCGACATTGCCGCGCTGGTGAAACACGTTGACGCGAAAACGCCCGAGGCCTGGCTCGGATATTGCGAAATCCACCTCGAGCTCACGCGTAAAGGTCTCGAGCAGATTTTCGTCCATCAGCTCGATAGCCGCCTGTTTGACCATTTTCGGCGTCATTTCAAGCTTGTTGACCGGCATGATCTTGCCGTCGATCTTGATTTTCGCCGGAGCGAATGGAGCAAAGAAAAGGTCCGATGCCTTTTTCTCCACCATCAGTTTGAAAAGCGGTTTTACGTTCATTGACTGGTCGCCGGCAAAGTAATCGCTCAGAAGGTCCGAGCCGTGTCTTCCTCAACAATCTTGAGGCTATCGGACTGTTGTTCCGCCAGCGAAGAATCCCGCTTGCTTTCGAGCTTGACCTTGAGTCGCAGCTCGTTCTTCGAATCCGCGTTGCGCATCGCTTCTTCGTAAGAAATGATGGAATCCTCGTACAAAGCGAACAATGCCTGGTCGAAAGTCTGCATGCCGAGCCGGGTAGACTTGGCCATGATCTCCTTGATCTGCGAAACATGTCCCTTGAAAATCAGGTCGGCGATCAACGGCGTATTCAACATGATCTCCATCGCTGCAATGCGCCCGACCCCGCTTTCCCGTGGAATCAATCGCTGCGAAATGAACGCTTTCGTGTTAAGCGACAAGTCCATCAACAATTGCTGCCGGCGCTCCTCGGGGAAAAAGTTGATGATGCGATCGAGCGCCTGGTTGGCGCTGTTGGCATGCAAAGTGGCCAGGCAGAGGTGCCCGGTTTCGGCGAACTGAATGCCATATTCCATGGTCTGCTTGTCACGGATTTCGCCGATCAGGATGACGTCGGGAGCCTGGCGCAAGGTGTTCTTCAGCGCCGCGTGCCAGGACTCGGTATCCACGCCGACTTCGCGCTGCGTGATGACGCAGCCCTTGTGCGGATGGACGTACTCCACCGGGTCTTCGATGGAAATGATATGGCCCTTCGAATTCTCGTTGCGGTGGCCGATCATGGCAGCCAGTGTCGTGGATTTACCGGAGCCGGTGCCGCCAACGACGATCACCAGGCCGCGCTTGTTCATCACGACGTCTTTCAGTATCGGGGGGAGATCCAGGTCGCCCAGCGTCGGTATTTCTGTCGTAATCGTGCGCAATACGGCGCCGATGAGCCCCTGCTGTATGAACGCGCTGACACGAAACCGGCCAATGCCCTGCGGGCTGATGGCGAAATTGCACTCCTTGGTGGCGTCGAATTCCTTGATCTGCTTGTCGTTCATGATCGCACGCACCATGATCGCCGACTGTTCCGCGGTCAGGGGCGTGTCGGTGGCTTTGTGAACCTGGCCATCGACCTTGATGGCCGGCGGAAAGCCGGTCGTGATGAAAAGGTCAGATCCTTCTTTCTCGACCATCTTGCGCAACAGATTCTGCATCAGTCGCACTGCCTGTTCGCGTTCCATATTCGTCCTCTCCTGCCGCGGCTATCCGTTACTGCAAACCGTTACTGTTAGAAATTCTCTTTGTTGACTGCGCGGAATCGCGCTTCTTCTTTATTGATAAGACCCTTCGCCATCAACTCGGTAAGGTTCTGGTCAAGCGTTTGCATACCGCTTGCGTGGCCCGTCTGGATCGCCGAGTACATCTGGGCAATCTTGCCTTCACGGATAAGGTTTCTGATCGCGGGTGTACCGATCATGATTTCATGTGCGGCGATACGCCCGCCGCCGATACGCTTCAGCAGTGTCTGCGAGATTACCGCCCGTAGCGATTCGGATAACATCGCGCGTACCATCTCCTTCTCCGCCGCCGGGAATACGTCGACGATTCGATCGATGGTCTTGGCCGCCGAACTCGTGTGCAATGTGCCGAAGACCAGGTGACCGGTTTCGGCCGCCGTCAGCGCAAGCCTGATCGTTTCCAGGTCGCGCAATTCACCGACCAGCACCACGTCGGGATCCTCGCGCAAAGCCGATCGCAGGGCTTCGTTGAAGCCGAGCGTGTCGCGGTGTACCTCGCGCTGGTTTATCAGGGACTTCTTGCTCTCATGAACAAACTCGATCGGGTCCTCAATGGTGAGGATATGGTCCGGCTTGTTCACATTGATGTAGTCGACCATGGCAGCGAGGGTCGTGGATTTGCCCGAGCCCGTCGGGCCGGTAACCAGCACGATGCCGCGCGGATGCATCGACACGTCCTTGAAAATCTGCGGCGCACCCAGGTCGTCAAGCGTCAGGATTTCCGATGGAATGGTTCGGAACACCGCGGCCGAGCCACGATTCTGGTTGAATGCGTTGACGCGGAAACGTGCCAGCTTTGGAATCTCGAACGAAAAATCGGTCTCGAGAAATTCTTCGTAATCCTTGCGCTGCTTGTCATTCATGATGTCGTACACCATGCTATTGACGTCCTTGTGCGTGAGCGCCGGCATATTGATTCGCTTGATGTCGCCATCGACCCGTATCATCGGCGGCACGCCGCCGGACAGGTGCAAATCAGATGCGTTGTTCTTGACACTGAAGGACAGTAGCTGCGCAACGTCGACGGCCATACATCTTCCTCTGGAGTAGGCTGACCGGACTTACCATAACCCGGTCTGGTGGCTGCCTAGTATAACGAAGCACTCGGAGCAAAACGTGATTACGGTCACGGAAAACTTTCGAAAAATCCAAGATTTGCTGGCCTTGCTTACGGCGGATGCGAAGCGGCCGGCCGGATCGGTTCAACTGCTTGCCGTGAGCAAATCGCAACCGGCAGCGAGAGTCCGGGAAGCAGCGGCGCTCGGCCAGAAGCATTTCGGCGAGAACTTCGTGCAGGAGGCCCTGGCCAAGAAGGAAGCGGTCGGCCGGGACGATCTGGTCTGGCATTTCATCGGACGGCTGCAATCGAACAAGACCCGACCTGTCGCCGAGCACTTCGACTGGGTGCATACGGTGGACCGGCTCAAGACGGCGAGGCGCCTGAGTGAGCAGCGTCCTTACTATGCGGGCGACCTCAATATCTGCATCCAGGTCAATATCGATGGCGAGCCGGGGAAGTCGGGGGTGCCTCCGGATGAACTGACGACACTGGCCGCCGAGATCTCCGGATTGACGAGGCTGCGCTTGCGAGGACTCATGTGCATACCCGCCGTCCACCACGGCATCGAGGCGCAGCGCGAACCGTTTCGCAGGTTACGGCAGCTGGGCGAAGCGCTGGCCGCAGCCGGCATTGCTACAGATACACTCTCCATGGGGATGTCTGCTGATTTCGAGGCAGCGATACTCGAAGGTGCAACGATCGTACGAATCGGCACGGCGCTGTTCGGCGCACGCCAGTAGCCGGGGCATACTTAAGATAACGCCGGTTCGCAAGAGGAACGAGATGACGCGCAAGACAATCGGTTTTATCGGCGGCGGCAATATGGCGCGAGCAATCGCCGGCGGCCTCGTCCGCAGTGGCTTCGGCGCCTCGAACATACTCATTGCGGAACCCCTTCCCGGGCAGCGCGAGTTGCTGCAACAGCAGTTTCCCGGTTCGCTGGTCACAGCGAACAATAACGACGTCGCAGCCGATGCCGGCGGCCTCGTGCTTGCCGTAAAACCGCAGATTCTCGGTCTCGTCTGCCGTGACCTGCGCAACACCGTGCAGGATCGCAAGCCGCTGGTCATCTCCATTGCCGCGGGGCCGACCGCGGGCGACATCGACAGTTGGCTTGGCGGCAACCTGGAAATTGTACGGGTCATGCCGAACCAGCCGGCCCTCATTGACCAGGGCATTTCTGCAATGTACGCCAATGAAAAGACTGACGAGCTCGGCCGAATACTCGCCGAACGGATCATGTCGGCCGTCGGACAGGTTGTCTGGATCGAAGATGAGTCGCTCCTCGATGCAGTAACTGCCGTATCCGGCACCGGGCCCGCCTACGTTTACCTGCTCCTCGATATGATGATCGACGCGGCGATACAACTGGGTATCGATCCGGCAACTGCGCGCACGCTGGTCGTCCAGACAGCACGTGGCGCGGCATCGCTGGCGATCGCCGAATCCGAGTCAATCGGTTCGTTGATCGACAGAGTGCGATCGCCCGGCGGCACAACGACGGCAGCTTTCGAGTGCCTCGATGCCGCTGGTGTTCGTGATATCTTTGCGACAGCAATCACCGCAGCCAGGAATCGCGCAAGAAGCCTCGCCGAAGAAGCGCGGGATACCTGATTGGAGCGAAGCGAGAAAACGATGCCAGAGGCCATTTATTTTATCGTCAGGACGCTGACGCAATTGTTCCTGCTGCTGTTGCTGTTACGCTTCTGGCTGCCCTGGTTACGCGCCGATTTCCGCAATCCCGTCGCACAGGGTATTTTGCGCATCACATCGCCATTGGTCATACCGATACGCCGCCTGCTACCTTCGATAGGCCGTCTCGACACTGCTACGATCCTGTTGACCTTTGTCGTACAGTTCCTTGCCATCGTGCTTTTGTTGGCCATCCTGAACAGGATGGCCGATCCGTTTACTATCGCATTGGTCTCCCTCATAGAACTGGCCATACTGAGCCTGAACCTGTTCTTTTTTGTCATCCTTATTCGCATCATCCTGAGCTGGATTTCGCCCAATAATTACAATCCCGTCACTGCCTTGCTCACCACCATATCCGAACCGATTCTCAGGCCATTCCGGCGCCTGATCCCGCCTGTCGGGGGACTGGATATTTCGCCGATATTTGCGATTGTGCTGTTGCAGGCAGTGGTGATCTTTCTGCGCACATTGAAACCGATTGCCGTTTGAGCGAATTGCGGGTCGACTGACCCGGCGGACAGCTCCGGCGCTACGGCCAGGGCGTTGAACGCCGCCTGCCGACGGCGCAGCGGCAATGACAGGCAAAAACAGATGGCCTATAGTCGGAGGCTGGCTGATTGGGGTAATCCTTTGGGGGGATGACAAAAATGACACGACTCAGCGCAACGATTGCCGCAGCCGTTCTTTTGCAGGTGGCCGCGTGTGGTGGCCCTGGCGAGAATGCCACCGTGCCGCAGGCCGAGCCGGCCGCAGCCTCTTCGATCGATATCGGCAATCATGTTGTGCATTTCAGCGCTCAACTGACCGACCGGTTGCCGTCTGAGATCGCGAGCCTTTACAACATTGTGCGCAGCAAGAACCGGGCGATGCTGAACGTGTCTGTCATCAATAAAGAGACCGCGGCATCGGTTCCTGCAACGGTAACGGTTAAGACGGTGAATCTGACGGGACAACTCAAGACTGTTAACATGCGAAAGATTCAGGAACAGGAAGCGATTTATTACATCGGCGAAACACCGGTTTCCAATCGCGAAACCCTGGTCTTCGATATCAGCGTCACGCCGGAAGGTGAGACTC
>CAYVLL010000130.1:0-6141 GCA_964452235.1 uncultured Woeseiaceae bacterium | reverse complement strand
ACGATCGTGGTCAGCCGCCTGACCGCCGTGAATAAACAAGCCCTGTAGGAGCCCGCCTTGCGGGCGAATGCGGCAACGACCAACGTCTTCCCGATCGCGCGCAAGGCGCGCTCCAACGGCGTGACCATTATATGAAACCGCATCTGCGACAAGCTTGTTAGGCCTGAAATCGGCCAGTACTATCGCAACGGCCTTGCCCGTACGGGCAATCTTCACGGTGTCGCCGTGATCCCGCTCGAGTGACTTGCATGTCTGACCGATTGCGCATTTCCCGACGTGATTTCCTCAACGGGGTCGCGCTCGGCGTGGTCGCCGGCAGTTCCCTTACGCCACTCGAACTGCTCGCCATGGGGCGCGGGCCGAGCGGTATTTATCCGCCAGGCCTCACCGGCATGCGCGGCAATCATCCCGGCTCCTTCGAAATTGCCCATGCGTTATCCTGGGGCGGCGCAAGCTGGCCCCGCCCGGAACGACAGACCGATGCGACCTACGATCTCGTGGTGGTCGGCGGCGGCCTGTCCGGACTGACGGCGGCTTTTCTTTACCGGCAACGCATGGGCGCGGGCGCACGCATTCTCGTGCTCGATAACCATGACGACTTTGGCGGGCATGCGAAGCGCAACGAGTTCACGGTCGGCCGTACAAACCTGATCGGCTACGGCGGCAGCCAATCGCTCGACACGCCGGGTCATTACTCAGCCGCTGCGAAGAAGGTACTGGCCGACATCGGAGTGCAAACCGAGCGCTTCTATGACTTCTTCGATCAGGAATTTTTCGCGGAACGCAAACTCGGACGCGGAATCTATTTTGGCAGCAAAGCCTATGGCAAGGACCTCGTGTTGCCGAATGTCATGCCCGGCTGGGATGGCGACAGCACTGATGATACCGACTCCCTGATCGGGCAATACCCCCTGGCACCCGAATCACGTGCCGCGCTGATTGAATTGCTAAAGAGCGAAGCGGACCCGCTCGCTGGCATGAGCCGCAAGCAGAAAATCGAGGCGCTGCGGACAGTGAGCTACAGCGACTTCCTGCGCAAGCATGCCGGAATGCCCGAGGACGTCGTGCTCCTATTTCGGGATACCATCAAGGGACTGTGGGGCGTTGGATGGGAC
The DNA here is from genome assembly GCA_964452235.1 of uncultured Woeseiaceae bacterium. Classification (GTDB taxonomy): domain Bacteria; phylum Pseudomonadota; class Gammaproteobacteria; order Steroidobacterales; family Woeseiaceae; genus IDS-8. The sequence goes on along the minus strand of CAYVLL010000130.1, from coordinate 5,026 downwards.
GCTATGTCGGCCCTCGAGGCGTATCGCAACGGCATGCCGGGCACGTACTCGCTCGGTATCGGCGAACTGGAAAACGAACCGCCCGGCCGTAACCAACCGTACATATTCCATTTCCCCGATGGCAACGCGGGCGTCGCGCGTGCGCTGGTGCGGCGATTGCTCCCCGAGGCCGTTCCGGGCACGACCATGGAGGACCTGGTTAGCGCGCGCGTCGACTATGAGCGACTGGATCAGGCCAGGTCTCCGACCCGAATCCGGCTCCTGAGCACCGCAGTTGACGTGCGACATACGCAGGACGGCGACGCTGCGGATGTCACCTACGTTCGCAATGGAGCGGCTGAACGAGTGCGCGCCCGGCACGTCATTCTTGCCTGCTACAACAACATCATCCCGCATCTCTGCAAGGAGATGCCGGACGCACAGCGCGAGGCGCTGGCTTATGCCTCCAAGACGCCGATCGTTTATATCAGCATCGCAGTGCGCAACTGGCAAGCGTTCGAAAAGCTCGGCTTTCACACCCTGTACGTGCCACAGGCGGAACTGATGCATTCTTTCGGCCTTGATTTTCCGGTCAGCATCGGCACTTACGAATTCGCGCGCGACGCCGCCAGTCCAACGGTCATTCATGGTACGTACGTGCCAGCGGTGCCCGACCAGGGCCTCAGCGCCCGCGAGCAACATGACGCGGGCCGCAGGCTTTTGTATGAAATGACGTTCGACGATTTCGAGCGCGGCATCGTATCGGAAATGAACGGCGCGCTTGCCAACGGCGGCTTCGATGCGGCACGCGATATCACCGCGATCACTGTCAATCGCTGGCCGCATGGCTATGCGTACGAATACAACGACTATTCCGATCCGCCGCAATGGAACCCGGAAAACGGTCCCCACGTCGCGGGACGCGCACGCATGGGCCGCATCTCGATTGCCAACTCGGACGCGTCCGCCTATGCGTACGTGAACGGTGCGATGGATGCTGCCGTCAGGGCAGTCGACGAGCAGACCGGTGTCGCCTGAGCCGCTGCCCGTGATCGAACCCTGAATGGAAAACCTCGGCTTCGTTTCGATTCTCCCCACGTTGCTGGTATTCGTACTGGCAATCGTCTCGAGACGGCCTATCGAGTCACTGATCGCGGGCGCGCTGGCAGGGCTCGTCATTGTCCACGGCAGCGACTTCATCAGCGCCTTTGCGGACACCTCGATCACGGTGCTTACCGACGACGACGTGGCCTGGGTGATACTCGTTTGCGGATTCATGGGTAGCCTGATCGGGCTCCTGATTCGCACCGGCGCAACGCTTGCGTTCACGCAGCGCATGACGAGTTTCGTCACCTCGCAGAAATCCGCGTTGTACGCGACCTGGGTGATGGGAATTTTCATGTTCGTCGACGACTACCTGAACTCCCTGGCGGTCGGTTCGGCGATGCGCGAGTTGACCGACAAGTACCGGATCTCGCGCGAGAAGCTGGCTTACGTCGTCGATTCGACCGCTGCACCGATCAGCGTCATCATCCCCTTCTCGACCTGGGGCGCGTTTTTTGCCGGCCTGCTGGTGACCAATGGCGTGGCCGCGGAGGGCGAGGGGCTGTCGACTTATATAAGTGCCATTCCCTACATGCTGTACGCATGGATCGCAGTCCTGCTCGTGCCAGTCGTCATCGCCGGCTATATACCGATGCTGGGCAGCATGAAAAAGGCAGAGCAGCGTGCGCAAACGCTTGGCCAGATGGTGCCGCCGGATGCCGTGCATATCGAAGAGGCCAACAAGGCCATCAAACCGAAGGAGGGGGTGCGGCCGCACATTGCGATGTTTGTGGTGCCCATGCTGGCACTGGTGCTGTTCACACTCTATTTTGACAAGGACTTCCTGCGCGGCGTTTATGTAACGCTTGGCGGCTGCGTACTCGTCATCCTGGCGGTTCGTATTCTCGACCTGAACGACACCTTCGACACTATAATGGACGGCTTCAAGACCATGATTGAACCGCTCGGCGTGCTGGTTGCCGCGTTCATGCTGAAAGAGGTCAACGATGCGCTTGGTTTGCCGGCCTATGTTGTGCAGAACATGCAGCCCCTGCTGACACCGGAGTCTCTACCCGCCGTCATCTTCGCGACCATGGGGCTGGTATCCTTCACCACGGGATCGAACTGGGGCGTATTCGTCATAATCCTGCCAATTGTCACCGCGCTGGCCAACAACCTCGGCGCGGACATGACGCTCGTGATCGGCGCGACGCTGTCAGCGAGCACGTTCGGCAGCCACGCTTGTTTTTACTCGGATGCCACGGTGCTCACCGCACAGGCAACAGGTTGCACAGCCATGCAACATGCGCTGACACAGATTCCATACGCGCTGATCGCCGCCGCCATCGCGCTGGTCGGTTACCTGATACTTGGCTATCTATAACATCGATTGCAGAGGAATGACTGATGAAGAAAATGATGTTAGCCGTTTGCACCACCGCTATTGCGTTCGCCGCCGGCATCGCTATTGGCGATGATCACAAATCCGACGCGGACGTTGCCCTGCCTGCAAAAATCAGTAAAGAAGACATGACAGGCAAGATTTTCGAACGTCCGGAAACCACCGAAACGGTGCGTGGTGACAACACCGTTCTCGATGTGACGACGTTGCTGAGCAGTGACAAGAAGTTTGCATCGGGAATGTACAAGTCCGGCAAGTCGCGCTTCGAGGCCACCGAACCGTATGGCGTCGACGAGTTCATGTACTTTATCGAGGGCGGCGTTACCCTGACGTCGGCGGATGGCTCGGTACAGGTCATCAACGCGGGCGAGGCGGTGACGTTGCCGAAAGAATGGACCGGGATCTGGGACACGGACGGCTATACCAAGATCTGGGTTATCTATTCGGAGGATGGATCCGGGCTGTGACTGAATTGAAGCGCATGGCAATCCCGCTGTTGTTGCTGGCACTCGCGGGTTGCGCAGAATCGCCCGGAGAGGGTGTCGATCGCATATTCTTCAGCGCCCGGGTTTACACCCTGGACGATACGGCACCCTGGGCCGAAGCGCTGGCCGTCGATGACGGCCGGATTGTCTACGTCGGTGACAACGATGGTGCGCTGGGACTGGCCGGCAGTAATACGGTATGGCATGACCTCGACGGCAGAATGCTGTTACCGGGCTTCATCGATACGCACATGCACCCGATATCCGGCGGCGCATATGCGCGGGCTTTGTCTCTCGACACCTTCGGCACCGTCGATGACTGGATTCGCTCGATAGACGAGTACGCTGCGGCCAATCCCGACGCGCCGCTGCTGTTTGGCTACGGTTTCCTCGCCAGCACCTTCGGCCCGGCCGGCCCGACCCGGCAGATGATCGATGCCGTGGTCGACGACCGTCCCGTCTTGCTGATGGACGAAGGCTTTCACGGCGCCTGGGCTAACTCGAAAGCGCTGGAGTTGCTGAATATCACGCAGGACACGCCGGACCCCGCGCCCGGCTTCAGCTATTACAAGCGGGACGCGGATGGCAATGCAACCGGATACCTGCTTGAAGGCACTGCCGGCATGGCCATGCGGGATCTCAACGTGATAACGCAGGACGTCATTGTCGACGGCACGGCGCATGTGATCGACGTGTTGAACAGTTACGGCGTGACAGCCGTGTTCGACGCCGGTGCGATTGGTTACGAGGATTCGCTGCAGCAGGTATTGCAGCGGCTCGAGGACAGTGGCGACCTGACCGTGCGTATCGTCGGCTCTTATCGGCCGCGCGGCCCCGAGGATCTCGCGCGTGCCATCGAGATGGCGAAGACGTGGCACGAGACGATCCGCGGTGAACGCTATCACTACCGCATGCTGAAAATAATGGACGATGGCACTGTCGAAGGCCGCACGGCGGCAATGTTCGAGGACTACCAGGGCGAGCCGGGAAACAGCGGCAATACGGTCTACACCGAGGAGCAAAAGACTGCGTTGATCAGCGACGCGGCGGGCGCGAATATCGACGTGCATGTGCATGCCCTTGGCGAGCGTTCCATTCACGAGACGCTGAATGCGATAGAGGCGGCACGAAGCGCTTATCCCGAAAGTAATTCACGATTCGCGATCTGCCACATTCAGGTTATCACCGACCAGGACCTGCCACGCTTCGCTGAGCTGGATGTCATCGCGCAAAGCACACCGTTGTGGGCGTCCTACGATACCTACGGCGAGCAGTTCGTGAGTGAGGACCAGTTCAATCGCTATTGGCGTTTCAAGAGCCTCAAGGATCTCGGCGCGAAGCTGACCTTCGGCAGCGACTTTCCTGCCAGTGGCGCGGGAATGCTTGGCATGTCACCTGTCCTACAGATGGAGATCGGGCATACCCGCCAGTCCGCCGGCGAACCGGATGCGCCGGTACAGCCGCGCGAATCGGAGCGTCTCGACCTTGCCAGCCTGATCCGCGGTTATACGATCGATGCGGCTTACCAGTTGCGGCTGGAGGAGCAAATCGGTTCACTCGAGGTCGGCAAAAAGGCCGATCTGGTAGTGCTCGACCGCGACCTGTTCGAGACGGACATTTACGACATTCACGAGACTCAGGTGGTCATGACGTTGCTGGACGGCGATATCGTTTATCGCAGCGCGCCGCCTCGATAGCCGCGCGCCCGCGCTTCAATTTACGCTGTAGGAGCCCGTATCACGGGCGATCGCCGATCGATTATCGCCCGTGATACGGGCTCCTACAGGAGAGGAGGCCGCCATGCCTGCCCCAACCCTGCCGCCGGCGCTTGTCGCCGCGTTCCCGGCAGCTGCGAATACATTCGTATGCCGCGGATCCCACCGTGGTGCAGGTGCAGAAGAAGCTGGCCTGACAGCCACCACCGGCAAGAAATATCCGCCGATGTGTAACCTTTCCGGCTGAATCCGTCTATAAGCCTGTATCTGCACATTCAAAGGACACAGCATGCACGTCTCACGCCTAGCACTTTTCTTACTGACCACGGCCCTGGCCGGCCCGGCTGTAGCCCAGGTAACACCGTCCAACCTGCCCGCCGACACGATCTGGTACCTGCATG
>CAYVLL010000129.1:0-6166 GCA_964452235.1 uncultured Woeseiaceae bacterium | reverse complement strand
AAGGCTGGTACCTGGGTCGCTGCAGCCCGAATACGCACCGACTGGTCGCGGAGCATGGTGATTTCGTCTACAACGCCGATTCCTACGCCGACGACCTGCCCTACTGGGATGTGTCGTTTGCAAAGCCGCAGCTCATGGTGCCGTATACGCTTGATGTCAACGACATGCGTTTTGCCACGCCGCAAGGTTTCAACACCGGCCGCCAGTTTTTTCACTACCTGAAGGACACCTTCGACGAGTTGTATCGCGAAGGCGATGCCCGGCCAAAGATGATGTCGGTAGGTCTCCACTGCCGACTCGCCGGAAAGCCGGGTCGGACCTCAGCAATCCGTTGTTTTCTCGAACATATTCGCAAACACAGCAACGTCTGGCTGGCGCGTCGCATCGACATTGCGCAACACTGGCGGCACTATCATCCACTGAACGAGGAGCCTCCCCGTGCCCGGTGATGAACAGCGCGAGTCTTTCGTGCGGAGTTACGGTGGCGTTTACGAACATTCGCCGTGGGTTGCCGAACGCGCCTTCCCGAAGGCGGCGGGCGTGAGCGATCCGGAACGCCTCGCTCAATTGCTTGCGGCAGAAGTGGACCGGGCACCCGAGGAGGCGAAACTCAGGCTGATTCGTGCTCATCCGGATCTCGCCGGACGGGCGGCTGTCGCTGGCCAGCTCGGCGAAGCGTCGACGGTAGAACAGGCAAGCGCCGGCATTGATCAGTGTACGCCGGAGGAGTTTGCGCGGCTCCAGACGTTAAACCGCCGCTACAAACGAAAGTTTGGCTTCCCGTTTGTGATGGCGGTGCGCGGCAGTAACCGCCAGGCCATCCTGGCCAGCTTCGACGAACGGCTGGAAAACGATCGCGAAACCGAGTTCGAGCGGGCGATCGAGGAGATTCACAAGATTGCGAAAATGAGGTTGCAAGCGCATGCCCTGTAGAACCCTTGCAGGAGCCCGCATTGCGGGCGATTTCCCGAGCGCAAATGGGGCTCGCCCGCAATGCGGGCTCCTGCAGCTGTCACAACCGGACCCATCATGACCTCGAACTCTCAGCATCCGTTCCACCACTGGGTGCGCCTGGAGCAACCGCGCCTCGGCACACGCGTTGTCGCGGCGAGCGATGAATTCTTCGGCGCAAAGGAACGCCTGATCGACTACGCCGACCCGGTATTCATTCCGGACAAGTATGACGACCACGGCAAATGGATGGACGGCTGGGAATCCCGGCGCAGGCGCGTGCCGGGACACGACTGGTGCATCGTGCGGCTTGGCATTCCCGGCATCGTGCAAGGACTCGACATCGACACCCGGCACTTCACCGGCAACTTCCCGCCGGAAGCATCCGTCGATGCCTGTCGCTCGGACAAAGAGATACCGGCCGACAGTGAGTGGCGCGAACTGCTACCGCGCAGCGCATTGCAGGGTAACTCGCAGCATTTCCTGCCGGTTCAGGACCCGAATCCGGTGACACACCTGCGTCTCAATATTTATCCTGACGGCGGCATCGCGCGCCTGCGCATTTTCGGTGAGGTGAAGCCGGACTGGAGCCGTGAGAATTACAACGATTTCTTCGACCTCGTCGCGCTGGAGAACGGTGGCCGCGCACTGGCAGCGAGCGACGAGCACTTCGGCAGCATGCACAATCTCAATCTGGCCGGCCGCGGCATCAACATGGGTGACGGCTGGGAAACGGCGCGGCGCCGTGGCCCGGGGTATGACTGGGTAGTGCTCGCTTTGGGACATCCCGGTCGAATCGAGCGCGTGGAGATCGACACGGCACATTTCAAAGGTAACTATCCGGAACGCGCAAGCGTCCAGGCGGCGTGGGTAACTGCCGACGATCGCGCCAAACTCGTGGCAGCCAGTGAGTCCTGGCCGATTCTGTTACCTGAAAGCAAATTGGGTATGGATCAACAGCACTTCTTCGAGAACGAGTTGCAGGATGTAGGGGTTGTGACCCATGTGCGCCTGGCGATCTACCCCGACGGCGGCGTCAGCCGGCTGCGAGTGATCGGCAAACTGGCAAGACCGGAACGCACAAAGGAACAACGATGAGCGGACCTGCACTTAAACCTTTGCCGCTCACGAGCGAACGCTTCGCGCCCTTCGGCGATGTCATTGCGGCATCGCCCAAGGTGCGCCAGGCGATGAATGAAGCACGCTTCGAGCGCTTCAATGATCTGGCGAAACTCAACGTCGATGCGAAGGCCGATGGTCGGGTATCGTTGAGTATCGCGCGTTGCCGCGTACCAACCGAATTGCCATACCAATTCGACATGATTGAACGGCATCCGCTGGGCAGCCAGGCGTTTGTGCCGCTGCATCGACAGAGCTTCATCGTTGTCGTGGCGCCGCCCGGTGAGTCGGCCGAAATAGGAGATCTCTCTGCATTTGTCACCAATGGGCACCAGGGAATCAATTATCATCGCGGCGTCTGGCATATGCCGCTAATCGCGCTCGAAGCAGACCAGGAATTCCTGATCATCGACCGTGCGGGCGAGGGCCCGAATTGTGAGGAACGGGTGCTCGCCGAGCGTGTCACGTTGCTTCCGCCCTAGTATCGCGCTCTGCCGCCTTCGCCTGGAATTGTGATGTTGATACGCGCCACGCAAACATGAGCACTGTTGCCGCCTTTCGCGCCTCGATCCTGCATTGCCTGCGCGATCCCGGTGACGACAACGAACCATTGGCGTCGGGCGCCGTCGAGTACTTCGAAGACGGGCTGCTGTTAGTCGTCGACGGTTATATTGATTTCGTCGGGCCGGCGAACGAGAAGCTGAAGACATTATCGTCCAGCGTGCAGGTAATCGACTACAAAGAACAGCTGATTATCCCGGGCCTGATCGACTGTCATGTTCATTACCCCCAGGTCGACATCATCGCTTCTTACGGTGAACGGCTGCTCGACTGGCTGGAAAAGTACGCCTATCCCGCGGAACGCAAATTCGTTGATGCCAATTACGCGAAGGAGGTTGCCGAGTTCTTCGTCCAGGAGTTGTTGCTGAACGGCACCACAACGGCATGCGTTTTCGCGACGGTTCATCCGCAGTCGGTGGAGGCGATTTTCGAAGCTGCGTCAAAAGCCGGGATGCGCCTGATTTCCGGCAAGGTCCTGATGGACCGCAATTGCCCGAACGATTTAAGGGACGATCCGCAGACGGCTTATAAGCAGTCACAACAGCTGATTGAGAAGTGGCAAGGTCACGAGCGCCTGTCGTACGCTGTGACACCACGTTTCGCACTTACTTCCAGCGAGAAACAGCTGCGAGAAGCGGGACGACTTCTGCAGCAGTATCCGGATGTCTACCTGCACACGCATCTGGCCGAGAGTGAGGAAGAGGTTGAGCAGGTCGCGCGCCAGTTTCCGTGGAGCCGAAGCTATCTGGATGTGTACGAGAACTTTGAACTGCTGCGCGAACGCTCGATCTTCGCTCACTGTATTTATTTGAACGACGACGATCGCAAACAAATGGCGGACAAGGGCGCCGCGATCGCTTTCTGCCCGTCTTCGAATCTCTTTCTGGGCAGTGGCTTGTTCGATTTTTTCGCGGCGCGCCAATGCAATGTTCGGCTGGGCGTGGGCAGTGATGTGGGTGGCGGGACGAGTCTCAGCATGTTGCGTACGCTCGGCGACGGATACAAAGTGCTCCAGTTGCGCGGAGCGAAGCTGACGCCGTTCGGGGCGTTTTATTTGGCGACACTGGGCGCGGCAAAGGCACTCTACCTGGACGACAAGATCGGCAATTTCGAGAAGGGCAAGGAAGCTGATTTTGTCGTTCTGGATCCGGCGCGCATGGATCTCCTGCAGCGGGTAAGCGGCAAGAACGATATCTGCAACCGCCTGTTCGCGTTGTTCTTTCTCGGTGACGATCGAATAGTCAGGGAAGCATATCTGATGGGGCAGGCCCGAACGCCGACGCGGCAATGGGTCGAAGGGCGCCAACCCCGCGAGGCTTGTTAATAAGAGTTTAAAATCAGATACTTAACGAGGTCCGACCCCAATCGTACAAACCCGGCGTGCCCGGCGCCCACCAGGCTGTTTCCTAATATGGTTTTAAATCAATTGCTTACTGAGGTCCGACCCGGATGTGGGGGCGATGTTATTTTTTGCCGGCACCCGGGCCGCAGAGTGCTGCCAGCCGATCGATGACCGGCGCGATCTCGCGCTTATTGGCGCGCAATTCGTCGATGCCGACACCGGAGAGTTCGTACGGTAACACCAGCCACTCGCTTGTCTCGTGAATATAGAAATCCGGCACGCGCAGGGTTTTTTCCGTCGGTCGATACCATACCGTTGCGATGCGAATATCGTGCGGCAGATTTCGCCGTGCCTGTTTCGTGAGTCGCCGGATTACTGCGGCCACGCTTGAGCCGGTGCTGTACACGTCATCAACGATCAGGAGCGAGTTCCCGGCACAGACGTTTTCCAGCAAATACTGCAAACCATGTACGCGGATGGCGTCGGCCTTGTCTACCATCTGCGCGTAGCTGTCGCGGCCCTTGTAAGAAGTGCGTATCGCGATATGGTCGGTGTTAATGCCAAAGTATTCGAGCCCCTCCTGCACAGCGATGCCGACTCCGCTGCCACCGCGCCACAAGCCAATCAGGAAATCGGGTTTGAATCCGGAATTGCGGATGTTGACCGCCAGGCGAAACGAATCGAGCAGCAAATCGTTTGCAGAAACAAAAACTCGTTGCATTAATTTTCTCGACGGCGACGGCTATACGGTACCATTGGCTCGCATTCGTCGCCATTGCGGTGGCGGCCGGCATTATCGCGGCATTATAACGGCTGGACCAATACTGTCAGCGCAATGAGACCCACAGGATGAACAAGACCGTTCTAACGGCGCAGGAGTTGCTCGAAGATTCGTTCCGGCTCGGCGTCAAGATCCTCGAAAGCGGTTTCGAACCCACGTTGATTGTTGCCATATGGCGAGGCGGAACGCCGGTCGGCATGGCAGTGCAGGAGATCATGGCCTACTGCGGCCTGGATGCCGATCACATAGCGATCCGCACCTCCTCGTACGTGGGCGTCGACCAGCGTGGCGCCGTTGCTGTACACGGCCTTGACTACATCATCAACAAGGTCTGCCATGACGACCGCCTCCTGATCGTGGACGACGTTTTCGATACGGGCAACACGATCGCTGCCGTGCTTGCCGAGATCCGCCGCCGGGCACGCGGCAATACACCGGAAGAAATGCGCATCGCCGTCCCGTGGTACAAACCGTCACGCAACGAAACGAACCTGGTGCCCGATTACTACCTGAAGGAAACCGCCGAGTGGCTGGTGTTTCCGCACGAGCTGGACGCGCTGACGCCCGAAGAGATGCTTGACGCGAGGCCAGAGCTGCACCGCATCATCGTCGGGGGCTGACGAATCGTGTCGGCGGACAGACTTGCCTGAAACCATCAAAGCGTTGTGCGTCTATTGCGGCTCCAATACGGGTTGTCGCGATGAGTACACGGAGGCCGCCAGGGGTCTGGGCCGGCTGCTGGCGACGAACGGTATCGGCCTGGTTTACGGTGGTGCCGGACGCGGCCTGATGGGCGTCATCGCCGACGAAGTCCTCGCAGCCGGCGGCAAAGTTCAGGGCGTAATTCCCAAGGCCTTGGCCGCCAAAGAGCTTGCGCACCCGCGTCTTGATGCGTTGCACGTCGTCCACTCGATGCACGAACGAAAATCCTTGATGGCTGAGCTATCCGACGGTTTCGTGGCCCTGCCGGGCGGGTTCGGCACGCTCGAGGAAATCGTTGAGATGCTGACCTGGGCTCAGCTCGGGATTCACACGAAGCCCTGCGGTTTGCTCAATGTCGGCGGCTACTACGACGGGCTGCTGACGTATTTCGATCACGCGGTGGCCGAACTGTTCGTGAAATCGTCGCACCGGGAGATGCTGCTGGTCGATACCGATGCGGGGCGATTGCTGGCGAAGTTTCGCGAGTACGTGGCGCCACGGGCGGGCAAGTGGCTGGATTGATCGGGCTTTAGCCCGTATGCAGCAGGGTGGGAGCGCGCCTGCGGGAACAGGAAGCGATTCGTCGCTGGTGCGTTCGCCCGCAAGGCGGGCTCCTACGGGTGGCGGGGTTCGTGGTGCCCGCAGGGCTGCTGTTGGAGCGCGCCTGCGCGCGAACGGGAAGCGTTTTGTCGCTGGCGCACTCGCCCGCG
>CAYVLL010000128.1:2699-6186 GCA_964452235.1 uncultured Woeseiaceae bacterium | reverse complement strand
CGTCCGTGAATAGGATGGGCACTTGCCCGGTTTTGTTGAAGCCACGTATGCGCAGATCGTTACTTGTTTGGCTGGCCATCCTTGGGCTTGCGGCAGCTTCGCACAGTGCCGAGCTCAAGGTGCATGTGCTGGGCACCGACGCCGCACCGGGGAGCGAATTTTGCAGTCGTTGCGCCGTCGGGGACTGGCTGGTCGACAACGGCAAGCTCGAGATTGTGATCGGTGGCTCCCACCGTCGCGATGAGTCGTTTTACAAGTTCCCGACAGCCGATGCGTTCGGCAGCATCGTCCTCCTGCGTGCGGCCGGTACGGATGCGCGCGGCGATGTCATGATCGGCACGCCCTACGTGCGCGTCAACCGGACCACCCGTCATGTTCTTTATGACGAGCTCGACCTGCAGCAATCCGGAGATCGAGTGACGATTGTCGCCAGCGGTCGTTACTCCGACGACCACGGCGCGCGCATCCGCTTCGAGAGTCGCTACGTGATCGCCGCAGATGCGGAGCGGATCGACATCTCGTTATCGGCAAGCAACGTTGGCACGACGAGGATCTCGGACTTCATCTATTCGCTGTACTTCGATCCGCACCAGGTCTACGACTTCAGTCCGGCGGACGTTGCCGAGCATCGTCAATTGGCGTTTCGCGGCTATCCCCGGGCGGGGCTTATGGCAGCCTGGGTGGACCGGACGCCACGACGTGCCAACTCCAATTCCGACTACGACTGGGGCTGGGATGGCGGCATGATTCTGCCGGACCCGCGCGCCGTTGACCTCGAACCCGGCGAGCGTGATGCACGCGACTATGTGTACTTTGCGGGCAGCGACCATCGGCGAGTGCTTGGCGATGTCTATCGCGAGATCGATGTCGCATCGCAAGCGCTGTCTTTCGACTTTGTAAGCGAATCGTCGGAGTATTTCGAGCTCGTCGTGCGCGATGCCGCGTCCAGGGCGATTTTTTTTCGCGCCTTCCTCGAGCGGCCGGCGCCCCTGACGATCGAGCTTCCGCCCGGCAACTACGAAGCGCAGGCGAATTTCTTTCCAGGCATTGCGCGCTGCCTGCTCACGGTTACGCAGCAGGAAGCTGCGAGCTGTCGCATGCAGGACCCGCCACTGGGACGCGCCACACTGCGGATCGTCGATTCGAGCGGCGCAAGTGTTCCCGGCAAGGTGTCTTTTCATGGTGTTTCGCCGACGCCCACGCCCTACCTGCGCCCGCAGAATCCCGCTTTGCACGACGGCTACTGGGAGTCGGCCAAGAACTCCGTGTTTCCGCTGCGGGCGGCGATGGACATCGAGTTACCGGTCGGTGAATACCGCGTGAGCGCGTCCAGAGGGCCGATGTACTCGATCGCCGAACAAACCGTGCATATTGAAAGGGACACTGAAAAGTCGCTGGTTTTCACGATCGACCGTGTGCTTGATCGTCCCGATCTCATCTCGATGGACGCGCACCTGCACACGCTCGAATCGGATGGCGCAGTGCACATCGCCGAAAAGATTCGGGCGATCGTCGCCGAGGGTGTCGACGTTGCGATTGCGACGGATCACAATTTGCCAGTCGATTACCGGCCTGAACTCGAGCGTCTCGGTCTTGAGGATCAGCTGATCGTCGTTGCAGGAGCCGAAGTCACCGTTCCTGAACGACTCGATTACAACACCTACCCCATGCTCGTCCGGCCCGGTGAATACAACAATGGCGCGATCGATGCCCTCTCGACCGATCTGAGCGGGCGTTTCGAGGCCAGTCGAGAGCGCGATCGCAACGTCATTCTGCAGATCAACCATCCGCGATTATGGCAGTTCGACTACTTCAACTGGCACGGTCTGGACCCCGACAGCGCAGCCTTCGCGAACGAGGGTTTCGACCTGTCATTCGACGTGATCGAGGTGGTCAACGGCGCGAATTACGACGAGGTAAGCAACACGGCGACCCGCAAAGACTGGTTCAACCTGCTGCGCCGCGGCTATTTCCGGCCGCTGGTGGGCACGTCCGACTCGCATGAGATTGACCAGGATGAACCCGGCTATTCGAGAACCTGGATTTACCACGGTGAGGCGGCGGGCGATCCGGTCGAAATTGATCGACTGATGGAGCGCGTGCGGGCGGGCCGTTCGTTCGCAAGCAATGGTCCGCTTCTGGACCTGGTGTTGAACGGCCGCTATGGCCCAGGTGAGACGCTCACCGCGACCGGCGGCGCCGTGCGGGTGGCTGTCGACGTCTGGAGCGCGCCGTGGATCGACGCCACGGCAGTCCAGTTATACGTGAATGGCGTCCCGCAAACGCTCCCGATGCGCTCTGTGCCGCACCCGAGCGCCGTGCATTGGCGAGGCGAGGTCGAGCTGAGATTGGAGCAGGATGCGTTTGTAGTGGCCGAATTGCGCGGCGCGAAGGATCTGTTTCCAGTGGTTCAGCGGCGCGCTAACTCGCACGGCGAGGAGGCCGGTGTACTGCCGTATGCACTGACGAACCCGGTGTTCGTGGATGTCGACGGCAATGGCAGCTTCGACCCACCGCTGTCCCGCGTCATCGAAATCCGTCCCAGTGCCGATTTGGGCGCCGATTTGGGCGCCGATTTGGGACAGTGACCTTTGACTCAGTCCAAGGTCACTGTCCCCATTTTCTAGCCCTGCTGCGGGCGGGCCTGTGGCCGCAGGTGATCGCCGGAACCGTTGCCAGCCTTCGGCTGTTCGGTGAGTTCCTCGGCGTCATTCGACTCGTCGCGGCCGACGGAGCCAAGCTTGTCCTTGGCGTGGTTCCGCCAACTCGCGAAGCGATCACGCAGGCGGGTACGGCGGTAAACGCCTTGCGATGAATCGAAGTAGTACATCGCGGCCGCGCCTATCCCGACGGTAGCAATCCAGGTGACCGGGATCAGCATGAACTTCAACCTGGCTCGCGGCTCATCCCGCATTTCTGCAAGCGCGTGGCCATTCGGCCGGTGCCGGTTGAAAAACGAACCAACCGTTGCGGCGGCGCCGGCGGCGCGGTTGCGTGCTTCGTGACTGGCGTCACGCGCTCCGTGCGTTACCTGGTCTACCCGCTCACCGAAGTCCTGACCCAAAGATCGAGCACCTTTCAGGAACTTACCGCTGCTACGGCTCACCCGGCGTCCTGCTACGCGCGCGCGGTGCGAGGCGGTGTTGAAGCCCTCGGTGGCCGACTGAACGCCGTGGGTGACGGCGTCCTTCCCGTGCTCGATCCGGGTGCGGGCGAGCTTACGGCGTTGACGGCCCCTTGAGGGGTCAAGGTAGTACATCGATGCCGCGCCGAGGCCGGCAGTCAGTAGAATTTTCATTGGAATGTGCATAGTTTACCTTCGCATGAACTGTGAGTGGACGCAGCGGAAGTTGATTGGTGCTTCTGCTGCGATAATGCGTCGCTTAACTATGTAGGTAGCAAGAGTCGTGCCAGCGAGTAGCAGCGGGCGCTCAAAAATGGGGACAGTGACCTTATATCGAGTCCAAGGTCACTGTCCCCAATTAAT
>CAYVLL010000128.1:0-2599 GCA_964452235.1 uncultured Woeseiaceae bacterium | reverse complement strand
AAGGTCACTGTCCCCAATTAATTTGGCGGGCCTTTAGCGGGTGGTGGACTCGAGGTAGCGGAAGAACTCGGAATCCGCGTCGATCATCAGCGTCATGTTGTCGCCCAGTGCGTCATAGCTCTCCAGCGTCTTGAAAAACGCGTAGAACTCAGGGTCCTCGCCGAACGCCTCACCGTAAATCCTGGTCGCTTCGGCATCCGCCGTACCGCGGATCTCCTGCGCGGTGCGTTCGGCCTCGGAGCGAATGCGCCGCAGGTCGCGTTCCATCGTGCCGAGAATTTCCTGGCTGCGACCCTGGCCTTCCGAGCGAAAGCGGGCCGCAATACTCTGGCGTTCCGAGATCATCCGCGTTTCGACCTGGGTACGCACCGACTCGATGTAGTTGATGCGCTTGATGCGCACATCGACCAGCTCGATGCCGAGTTCCGGCATCAGCCGCGACGCGCCTGCAAACATATCCTGCTCGAGCACAGCGCGGCCCTTTTTTGGGCGCTCGAGGTCGGTCTCTGCCAGTGCCGTTACTTCTTCTTCGGCAAGCTCGCTCACATCCACCGACCAGTCCGCCGAGCGCACGATCTCCTCGAGATCGGTCCCGGATACGATGTCGCGGGCGACCGAGTCGATGATGTCGTCGAGTCGTGCACGCGCGCCGGGCTCGTCGCGCACCGAACGCAGGAACTGCAACGGGTCGGCGATGCGCCAGCGTGCCGTGGTGTCGACGACGATGAACTCGCGACCGAGCGTCGGAATCTGGCTCACGTCGCCGTCCCAGGCGAGCAAGCGTTTGTCGAAACGACGCACTTCCTGGATGAACGGGAGGCGCCAGTGCAACCCCGGCTCGTCGATCACGTCGCCGATCGGTTCGCCAAACTGCACGATGATGCCTTGCTCGGCCTGGTCGATAACGAACGCCGAATTGACGCCGACGAACAGCAATGCCGCGGCGATGATTGCCGCAATCGGGAAATTCCTGTTCATTGGGATTCCTCCCGGGCGCTCAAACGACGCAGCTCTGATTCACCCAGATTCAGCAGCGGCAGCACCTGGCCTTCCTTCACAATAACCACCGAACCTATACGCGGCAAAGTCTCGTGCAATGCTTCGAGGTAAAGACGCGAGCGCGTAACTTCCGGCGCGTCGCGATATTCTGCGAGTACCGCGCTGAAACGTGCCGTCTCGCCCAGTGCCCGATTGACCCGCTCCGTCGCGTAGCCTTCGGCCTCGGCAATTACCCGATTCGCCGTGCCTTCCGCTCTCGGTATCGCCTGGTTCAGTTCGCGGTTCGCCTCGTTGACCATACGCTCCAGTTCCTGGCGCGCTTCGTTAACCTCGTTGAACGCCGGCTGTACGCGCGCCGGCGGCACCACGTCCTGCAACTCGACCGTGATAATGTGCAGTCCGTTGTCGTAGCGATCCATTGCCGCCTGGGTTTCTTCGCGCGCTGAATTTGCGATATCGACGCGTGCGATTGTCAGCACCTCGCTGCCGATCCGGTTGCCGACGACACGGCGCATCACCGACTCGGACAGGTCACGCAAGGTCAGCGTCGGCTCGCGCATTGAATAGAGATACTTGATCGGGTCGGCAATACGGTATTGCACCACCCACTCGACCTGGATGATGTTCAGGTCACCGGTCAGCATCAACGACTCATCGAGGAAATGGCGCTCGCTGAAACGCGTCCGCTCAGGCCCTGACGAATCCTCCGTGCGGAAGCCAAATTCCTGCTTGAGGACCCGCTCGGTAGCGACCTTTTGTACCGTATCGATGCCGAAAGGGAGCTTGAAATGCAGCCCGGGATCAGTAATGCCGTAGACTGCGCCGAACCGTTTGATCACCGCCCGCTCTTCGGGCTGCACGGTATAGAACGAAGTGAATGCAGCCAGTGCCAGCAGCAGGCCGATCAGCCCGATGGCGATTTGCTTGATATTCGGCCCGTCCGGCGGGCGGCGCTGCGTGCCCAGGATCTCATGAAGTACGTTTTTTTCCGCTCGCATTAACTTTTTCCCCTGACCCATTTTCCCAAAACCACGGACACTGTAACGCAGAGCACGACGATATTCCTGACATTCGGCCACCGGGTGGCCGGCGCATTACACAACGTGTGACGCCCGTCCGGGCTAAACGGTTGCGGCTGTGCGAGGATGCGTACCCGGAAACGCAAATTGCGAGCAATCAAGGGGCCTTGGGGAATCACGATGAAAAACACGATGGCTGAACACTCTGAACTTACGACCCGGTCCATCCGCTTCAGCGGCTGCGTTGCGGTCGGCCTGCTGATGTCCTGGGTGCAGGGAATCCCGGGGCTTGAGATTGCACAAACCGCGTTGCTGGCAGCAAGCCTGTACCTGGCGTGGATCCTCGGTGAAGCCGGGCGAGCCAGGTACCTGAAGAAGAAAAAGAAGAAGATTAAAATCTAGCAACCGGCGCAGAGAGATAACGCCACGAAAGCTGGCCCCTGCGACACGCACATCGCAGGAGCCAGAGGCCTTGCCAGGGTCAGCCCAGGATTAAGCCCGCAGTTAGCTCAGAATCGCCCGATCATCCCCACTGAGAAGCTACGTCCGTACTCTTCGAACTGAAAGGTGTTGCCTTTCGT
>CAYVLL010000127.1:0-6340 GCA_964452235.1 uncultured Woeseiaceae bacterium | reverse complement strand
TCAACATGTCCCCGATACTGATCTGGCTCTGGATTCTTGGCGCACCGATTGTCGGCGCGATAATTTTGTCCGCAATGAAGTAACACCCGAACGGCAGCGCGCCGTGCGCGTTTTCTGCGCATGGTATTGGCGCTGGAACGGGTGCCGCATTAACCGGTTTGGCGGCCAAAAAGACGCATTGTCAATGGCCGCGAGGGGTTATTGCGTCCTGTGATCCTACCCACTCCGGGTCAGCCACAACCTGCATCCGCAGGCTCCGCCTACTGCTGGCAAACCGAGGCAGTCTTGATCGCGTAGCCGCCCATGACGACCTCGATATTGGGCAGCTGCTCTCGTACGCGATCCGCCAGGTTTCGAGCTGCCTGGCATTGGGAGGGCAGGGCGACCGAAATGCCCAGGCGACGGTAGTCACCTGTCTTCAGGCGGGCCAGCACCTGTTCCGGAGCAGCGGCAAGCATGATGTCGCAGCCTTCGCCCTTCTCCGCTTCCTGTGCGGCGAAGATTCGGGGACCGAACGTGTGCGTGTTGCCGGGCGCACTCACCAGCAGCGTGCAAGGGCGATCCGGAATCGTCGCGGCGTTTTCGTCCAGCGCCTGGAGGATCGATTCAGTCAGTGCCGAAATCTTGTGTTCGAGCTCGACACTGATCCTGCCGGATACGAAACGCCGGCCGACCTCGCAAAGAACCGGCTGTAGCAGGCCTATCAGCAAGTCGACATCGCGAATTCCCAGGGATCGCGCCTCGGCCAGCAGACGATCCTCGGACGGCAGCCTGCGGTTTAAGAGGTCGTCCGTGGTCGCTTGCAGAAAATCGCGAATGTGTCTCGCTGTCTCGATTTGCTCGTCGATATCCTCCATGTTCGAGCTACAACTGTCGCAGATCCCATGGGACACTCCCAGGTCCTCGAACGGAGGCGCCTCCCGCATGAAGCGCTGGCAGTAGCTGCACCAGTAAATCATGCTTCACACCGGCTTCGTGCTTCTTCGATGAACGCGACCACGGCCGCCCGGTCTGCTGCAGCAGGAACAGAGCTTGACCGGGCCCAGGCCACTATATTGGAGGCGCAAGGTGCGATGCCGTCCCGCTCATCGAGTACCGCAGCGACCAGCAATTCTGCGCCCCGGGGATCCAGCCCTGGCATTTTCCTTTCGATGAGGTCACGGTTGGCGTCCCGATCCAGCCGCCCCCGCAGCCCGCCCACGTGCCCGGACAGGCGGGCCAGCTGGGCAACGTTCGGCGGCGCTGTCCCGGCGCTGCCAGCGAACGCCTCATGCAGCGCCTGGAGGTGCTGCTCCAGGCAAACCGAAGGCACACCACGGGCGGACAGCAGTCTCGCCAGCCACTCGACCTGGCGGCGGGCCACTTCTTCGGGTAAGGAGCACAGGGTCGCAAGCCATGCCCCGTCACTGCGGGCGTACCGCTCGCCCCGTTCGCCAAAGCGGCACTGCAGATATCCCCACGCGGCATGGCAACGGCTCCCCACGTCGATCGCGACCTGCAACTGGTCGGGATCTTCGACTATCGGATGGTTCCCGGCTTCGGGATTGAGCGCAGTGACGCGTGCGGCATTCGTGGCCGAGCTCGACAGGGCATCAAAGATCTGTCGAAAATACGCGAAGGTGTCCCGTCCACCGCGAACCGCCGAGTCGAGCGCCTCCTGGCCATTGACCAGGCCATCCAGCAGCGACTTGAAGTGCTTCCAGAAAGTCCGATCGACCTCGGTGGCTCGAAGATAACGAGTTCCCAGGTTGTCCGGTAACTCCAGGCCTCGGCTGACGGCGTCGGCGACCAGGCTGTTCCCGAGGTGGGAGCCGTAGAGAACGTAGGCCATTCCGAAAATCCAGGCCGGGCAGGTGTGGACGTGTCGGCGAATGGCGCCGGCAGCCGCAAGAGCTGCATCATGGGCAGCGGGGTTGGCAACAGCCGGCGGCGGCGCAAGATTGGCCAGGTCTTCCGCCAACAGGCTCACCCAGTCACCCAGTGGCATCAGGAGCTCCTTTTCCTTTGCCGAACCGTGTTGCCAAAGTTGGGTGCGCAGAGTGGCCAGGACGATCCAGAGGCAGCGCAGGTACTCGGCGTAGGCGCCCCGTTCGAGCGTCCCGCGGAACAGCAGTCGACCGAAGTCACTGGCCTCGAGGGCCGCGTGTTGTTCCTCGGTTTGCTTGCGAAGGTCGGACGATGCAGTCATGGATTTCCAGCCAAACCTGCAGTGTGGAATCGGGCGGTGATTTCCGCTCGGCTCGAACTCACGATTCGTGAGCGCCCGGAGACTGCCGGGTCGCCGTCAAAAGCAACCTTCGCGGGCCCGATACCTCATGCGTATAATCGCGATGTGTTTCCATCGACACCAGAAACCACAGTGTACACGCATCCGCGACGCGGGATTTTCGCAAGCAGTCTGAAGCCAGCCCTGCCCGCGCGTCACCCTGCATGATCCGACCGACTCACGCTCAGCCCCGGCCGTCCCTGCTGGCCGACGACGGCGGCGAGCTGCACTTTTGCAGCACCTGCGCGTTTTCCGCCGCCTGCCTGGAGCGTGGTTACGACAGGTCGCGGCTGCGCGAACTGCACGTACTGGTGGAACACACAGCGCCATTCCAGGAAGGCGAGCATATTTTTCGCGAGGGCGACGAATTTAACGCGATTGCCGCCATTCGCGCCGGCACGGTAAAGACTTACGTGACCGACCTCGAGGGTCGCGAGCAGGTGCTGGGATTTTTCCTTCCCGGTGACGTCGTCGGTCTCAATGCCATTTCCAGTTCGAAGTACCCGTGCAACGCAGTCGCATTGGAGACCGTGCTGCTGTGCCGTTTTTCATTTCCGAAAGTGGCGACGCTGGCGACCCGCATTCCCGAGCTTCAGCAGCATCTCTTCTGGCTCCTCAGCGAAGACATTGGCAAGGCGAACTTCCTGGCCGGCGATTTCACAGCCGAGGAACGCCTGGCTGCATTCCTGATCCTACTGTCGCGTCGCTATGCTGCGCGGGGGTTATCGGCCACTCGATTTCGCCTGACCATGGCGCGCACCGACATCGCCAACTATCTGCGGCTCGCGGCCGAGACCGTGAGCCGCATCCTGAAGCGCTTCCAGGACGACGGCCTGATTCGCGTCGATCGCAGGGACATTACGCTCCTCGGCAAGCCGCAGCTCGAAGAGATCGCGCGCAACGTGCTGAGAATCTGAGCCCCTCTTGATCTGGATCAAGGCGCCTGCCCCGGCGGTCCCGCAGCATCTCCGGGAGTAGGCAAGGAGATGCTTGTGTCAGAGGTCTACCCTCACACCGAGGAGCAAGCGCATGTACACGCCGCTTAAGATCCTGGGCTACGTTGTCCTGTTACTGATGTTGGCTGCATTAGCCTACTCATTCGGAATTTCCGTCATTCACTGGGCCGGAATCGGCGTCTAGCCGCGGAGTGCCGACGTGAATAACCGACAGGCAAGGCACTTCGCGATTGCTTCCACGGCAATTGCTGCATTTATTTTTCTGGCGTTGACGGTCGACAGTCACCGCCAGTTTCCTGAATTGACCAATGCGCAAAACATCACTCCCGCGGTAACGCGCGGCAAGGATGTCTGGCACGAGAACAACTGCATCAATTGCCACACATTGTTTGGGGAAGGAGCCTACTACGCGCCGGATCTGACGAAAATTACCGAATTGCGTGGTGAACCCTACCTGCGGGCCTACATGAAAGACCCGAGCCAGTTCTACGACGAGCAAAAACATCGCCGGCTGATGCCGCGACAGGATTTGAGCGACGACGATATCGTCAACCTGATTGCCTTTCTCGACTGGGTCAGCAAGGTCGACAACCAGGGATGGCCGCCGCGACCGATTTACGTCACGGGTCAACTGCTCCGGGAAGGCGCGTCCGCAGTCGAGCCCGTCCAGGCCGCAACCGTCCGCCCCGTGACGCGTGACAGCGACCCACGCGCCATCGGTGAAAACATATTCAATACGGCATTGCCGGCTTGCAACGCATGCCATTCCACGCGGCCCGGGGCCGACATGGCCGGGCCAACGCTTGCCGGCCTCAGCACACGC
Organism: uncultured Woeseiaceae bacterium; assembly: GCA_964452235.1. Taxonomy (GTDB): domain Bacteria; phylum Pseudomonadota; class Gammaproteobacteria; order Steroidobacterales; family Woeseiaceae; genus IDS-8. The sequence continues at coordinate 2,295 of CAYVLL010000127.1, read as the reverse complement.
GCGGCGAACATCCTCGCGTCGCCGGATTACACCGGCGCCGCGGACGATGTGTTCGGCTACATCCGTGAGTCGATTACGGATCCCAGTGTGCACCTCGTGCCCGGCGCCATGTATTCGGCAAACGGCGTGTCATTCATGCCGAATACCTATGTAGACACGCTGTCACCCGAGCAGATCGATCACCTCACAGCGTTTCTGGAAACATTCAGGTAACCCGGGCGCGGCATACGCACGCAACAACAATGGAGTACGCGACATGATCCATAGCGAGTCCGCCCATGCGTTATAAGTCCCAGTCCATTGCCTACTGGTACTTTGCAGTTGCGATGCTGTTGTTCGGCTTGCAAATCGTCTTTGGCTTGCTGTCCGCTGCCAAGTATCTCGGGCCCGATCCCTTGCTTTATATACTCCCGTTCGATGTGACCAAGGTTATTCACACGAACCTCCTGATCGTGTGGGTGCTGACCGGCTTCATGGGCGCTACCTACTGGATGGTGCCGGAAGAGTCGCGCACCGAAATCTACAGCGTCAAACTGGCCGTCATCCAACTGGTCCTTTGGACGCTGATGGGCGTAACCGCGGTCATCGGTTACCTGTTTCGCTATGGCACCGGCAACAAGCTGCTGGAGCAGCCTTTGCCGCACAAGATTGTCATTGTCATCTGCATGCTGATCTTTCTCTACAACATAGGGATGACCATCCGCAAATCGGGTCGTTTTACGACGACCGAGGGCGTGTTGCTGCTCGGACTTGGCAGCGCGGCGGTGCTGTATGTGCCGGCATTGCTGTACTACGAGAATTACACGGTCTCGATTTATTACCGCTGGTGGACCATTCACCTGTGGGTCGAAGGCGTGTGGATGATGATCATGGCGTCGTTTCTTGCCTACCTGCTCATCCGCCTGTCGGGCGCTGACCGGGAAGTCATGGAGAAATGGTTGTACGTCATCGTCGGGCTGGTGTTCATTGCCGGAATCCTCGGCACGGCGCACCACTATTACTGGGTCGGTGTACCGAGTTACTGGCTGCCCATCGGCGGCGTGTTCAGCGCACTCGAGCCGGTTGCCCTGGTTGGCATGGCCGTCTATGCATACTCCGCCATTCGCCGTTCCGGGATGTCGCACCCGAACGCCCTTGCATTGCATTGGGCCGTGGGCAGCGCTGTTTTTACGCTGTTCGGGGCAGGCTTGCTCGGCCTCGCGCACACCTGGCCCGCTGTGAACAAGTGGACGCACGGCACGCTGATCACAGCGATGCATGGCCACTCGGCATTCTACGGCGCGTACGCAATGATCGTGCTCGCGATGATCACCTACGCGTTACCGTCGCTGAACCGCAATCGCAGCGAAGAGGGCACGGCAATCGGCTACTGGGCTTTCTGGCTGCAACTGTCCGGCATGTTCGGCATGACCTTGTCGTTCGCCACCGCGGGCATCGGGCAGGTGTACCTCGAACGCATCATGGGTCTTGGCTACCTTGAAACGCAGCTCAAGATCCAGGTCCACTTCCTGATGCTGATTTTGACGGCCTCGATATTCGCGGTCGGCGTGGCACTGTTTATCTACGACTTCTTCCGTTACCCGCTACGCCTCGAACCCGACAAAGCGGAGCACGACACCACGGTAGCCGCGCAAGCAACACCATCGTGACACAAGTTTCGGCCGGCGTGCGAGTCGAGGTCGCCGACGACGCGGAGCCTTTCTACCTGCCGCACGGCAACGAGGTGTCCGTATTCGAGCAGTGTCATGCAAGGGGTCTTGCCGTCCTGCTCAAGGGGCCGACGGGTTGCGGCAAGACGCGCTTCATAGAGCACATGGCATGGCGGCTTGGCCGGCCGCTGGTCACGATCTCCTGCCACGACGATCTCACCGCCAGTGACCTGATCGGACGATTCCTGATCCGCCATGACGGTACCGTATGGCAGGACGGTCCACTCACGCGCGCGGTCCGTGAAGGCGCCATCTGTTATCTCGATGAGGTTGTCGAGGCGCGCCAGGATACGGTGGTTGTGCTGCATTCACTGAGTGACTATCGCCGCATTCTGCCGATTGACAAAACCGGCGAGGTGGTCGAGGCGGCAGCGGGCTTTCTGCTGGTGATTTCCTACAATCCCGGCTACCAGCGCATGCTGAAGGACCTGAAACCCAGCACGCGGCAGCGGTTCGTGGCGCTGGATCTCGAGTTTCCACCCGAGGACAGCGAAGCGCTGATCATCGAACGCGAAAGCGGCGCCGATCATGCGACCGCGCAGGCGCTGGCTTCGCTCGGGCGACGGCTCCGCGAACTGCGCGATCG
>CAYVLL010000126.1:4494-6426 GCA_964452235.1 uncultured Woeseiaceae bacterium | reverse complement strand
CGAATGCCGGGCCGACGGACAGATAGCCGTGACGGGCCACTTTCATCTCCGGTCCACGTACCAGCCGGTGCTGTCCGCAAGGAGTCAGCAATTGCGCAATCTGCTGCGTCTGTTCGAATCGTCCCGCGACCTCATGTGTGTAGCCAGCATGGACGGTTACTTTGTCGAGGTAAATCCGGCCTTCCAGGGCGCGTTGGGTTACTCAAACGAGGAGTTGACCACGGTCCCGTTCCTCGATCTGGTGCATCCTTCCGATCAGGCAGCAACCCTGACGGAACTGAGTAAGCTGGGGCAGGGCGAGTACGTGTTGCGCTTCGAGAACCGATATCGTTGTAAAGACGGCTCATTCAAGTGGCTTTCATGGGTTGCGTCTCCGGATGTCCGTGACAAGCTGATCTTTGCGGTTGCGCGGGACGTTACTGATAGCAAGCAGTCTCTTGACGATTTGCTCAGTGCATTGCCAGGAATGATTTACCACTGCAAAAACGATGCCGATTGGACGATGAATTATGTCAGCAAAGGCTGCTTGCAGCTGACTGGCTACTCCCCTGAAGAGTTTGTGGATAGCAAGACAATTACCTATGCGAAAGTGATTCATCCGGACGATCGCAAGATTGTGCAACGAAAAGTATTCTCGGCTTTTGCAAAGCAGCGTGAGTTTGAGTTGGAGTACCGCATTGTCACTGCAACTGGCGCGGTAAAGTCTGTTTGGGAGAGAGGCTGCGCACTCCACGATAGCTACGGTGAGGCCTGCATATTTCAGGGTTACATCGTCGATGTCACCGAGCGCCGGAAACTGGAAAGCGAGCTCAGCCAGATGCAACGAATGGAAGCACTCGGCCACTTGACCGGCGGTGTCGCACACGATTTCAACAACGTTTTGACCGTAGTTGCCGGCAATCTGGAGCTTCTTGCCGATAGTATGAAGAAAGATCCGGAGTCGATCGAACTGGTAACCGACGCACTGGATGCGGCCTGGCGCGGTGCCGAACTTTGCAGCAGGCTGCTGGCCTTTAGCCGTCGGCAGATGCTGGAGTCTGAGCTTACGGGAGTAAACGAACTTGTCAGGCGAGTGGCGACAATGGCGAAGCGTACGATCGGCGCAAGGGTGCAGATCCACCTTGCGCTCAACGAAGATATCCCGCAGGTGCTGATCGACCAGCGGCAACTCGAAAATGCAATACTGAACCTTGCCATAAACGCTCGAGACGCCATGCCCAAGGGCGGTTCAATTCGTTTAGGCACCGGACTTTTCACAGCCGGGTCTGCGTACGTTGCAGCACACCCGGACGTGCGGGCCGGCGATTACGTTACGGTAGAGGTTGGCGACACCGGAACCGGCATGTCCGAAGAAGTAAGGCAGCGTGCATTCGAGCCTTTTTTCACTACCAAGGACACGGGCAAAGGTACGGGGCTTGGACTGAGCATGGTATACGGCCTGATGAAGCAATCGGGTGGCTTCTCTCGCATCTATAGCGAACTCGGTCACGGCACAACGGTGAAGCTTTACATACCCGTGCCGGTCGATCCTGCTGCGGAGCTGGTAAAGACTGTGAAACTGGTAGAAGCAGAGATGGCGCCGGGCGGTACCGAGCGAATCCTGGTGGTGGAAGACGATCCAGGCGTGCGCAAGATGGTCGTCACTATTCTAGGCGAACTTGGCTACAGCATTGTGTCAGCCGATTCAGCCGCCGCTGCCCTTGAAATCCTCAGTCAGGCGGATCATGGCATTGATCTCCTGTTTACCGACATAGTGATGCCCGGCGACCTTGATGGTATGGCGCTCGCACATCGCGCTTCCAATGAGGACCCCGGGCTAAAAATATTGCTCACGTCGGGTTTCTCGACGCACCAGCTTGCTGATCGTGGCGGTTTTACGCTCCTGAACAAGCCTTATCAGAAAAAGCAGCTTGCTGCTGCGCTACGCCAGGT
>CAYVLL010000126.1:0-4394 GCA_964452235.1 uncultured Woeseiaceae bacterium | reverse complement strand
CGTAAAGTAAATAACGGCACCGACGGCATCAGCAATCGTGGTGACCAGCGGCGCGCTGGCTGTCGCGGGGTCGAGCCGGAAACGGTGCAGGAGGAAAGGCAGCGACATTCCAATCAAGCTGCCGATCAGCAAAGGAAGGACGAACACGAGTGTGACATGGGCGGCGATGGTGTCCTCGAAGAAGAGGTCATGATCGCCCCGGCCGTGCCCTCGGCATAGCCCGCGAGGCGGCGCCGTTCCAGCCGCCGGGCCAGCTCTACCTGAATCTCCGGCCGGAGGTAGCTGGAAGTCCCCGTCCGTCGCGGCAAAGTCAGCAAAAGAGAGTATTTCCAAGTGACACGCATCTGCGAGCGGCTTTTGGGCAGTCCTCCGCAATGGCCGAAGCCAAGGCGCAGCCCGGAAGTTACACTGCATCTGTTGATGCAGCTGTCAGAGAAGGCCCCACGTGATCGTTGCCCCCGACCTGGCCAATGAAACAAGACTTCAACCAGTTCGCGCCGCCCACGCACGAGATGCGGCGAGCGTTATCGCCGCGCTCGGCTCGACCTCGAGCGGCCTAAGCTCTACCGATGCCCGGGAACGGCTTCGACATCATGGTGCCAATGTCATTCCTTCCGGCACGCGGCGCCACCCCGTCCTGCGGTTCCTTGCACAGTTCAACAATGCACTGATCTATTTCCTGTTTGTCGGGGCCGCGGCTGCCACGGCTCTGGGGCACTTCGTCGATGCCGGTGTGATCCTTGCTGTTGTCATAGTGAACGCGGTTATCGGGTTCCTGCAGGAAGGCAAGGCCGAGGATGCACTGGCCGCGATCCGCAGCATGATTGCGCCACAGGCGAATGTACTGCGCGACGGCATGCGCATCAGTGTCCCGTTGGCAGATCTGGTCCCGGGCGATGTCGTCCTGATCGAGGCCGGCGATCGTGTTCCCGCCGAGTTGCGTCTTTTGCGGGCCCGCGGCCTGCGCATCGACGAGGCGATCCTGACCGGCGAGTCGGTGGCGGCAAGCAAGCATACGGACCCCGTCGCCGAAGACGCCGTGCTCGGCGACCGGCGCTCGGTCGCTTTCTCCGGCACGTTGGTCGCCGCAGGGCAGGGTACGGGTGTCGTCATTGCGACCGGTCTTGACACCGAAATCGGGCGCATCAGCGAACTCCTGGGCAGCGTCGAAAACTTGACCACACCGCTTCTGCGCCAGATCAACCGCTTCGGTCAGCGTTTTACGCGATTCGCCCTCGCCGGGGCGGCCGTGCTGTTCGCATTTGCGGTAGGTCTGCGAGGCTTCCGTTGGGACGAAGCGCTGATGGCTGTCGTCGCCCTGGCCGTCAGTCTGGTCCCGGAGGGTCTCCCCGCTGTCATCACCATTACGCTGGCCATCGGCGTCCAGCGAATGGCGGCGCGCAATGCGTTGATCCGCCGCCTGCCGGCAGTGGAAACGCTGGGTGCGACGTCCGTCATTTGTTCGGACAAGACCGGAACGCTGACTCGTAACGAAATGACGGTAAGGCGCGTCGTCACACACAAAGACACGATCTTCGTCGAAGGCTCGGGCTACAATCCTGCGGAGAATCGGCTGTTTGAAGACAGCGGGCCGCGCCGTCCCGAGGGCAATGCAACATCGCTTTCGCTGATCCACGCCGGATTGTTGTGCAACGATGCCAGGCTGCGCGCCGACGGGACAGAGTGGCATGTCGAAGGCGACCCGATGGAGGGGGCGCTCGTCACACTGGCGATGAAGGCTGCCTTCGATCCCGACACCGAGCGTGCAGAGTGGCCACGCCTGGACGAGATTCCCTTCGATGCCGAGCATCGCTTTATGGCGACGTTGCACAAAATGTCGCTCGCCGAGCGCGTCGTGCTGGTCAAGGGGGCTCCTGAAGCCGTGTTGGCGATGTGCAGCCGGCAGGAATCCCCGGAAAGGGCGACGGCGCTCGACACGGCGTTCTGGTTGGAGCGGATTGCCGAAGCCGCAGCGCAGGGCGAGCGCGTTCTGGGCTTTGCCACGCGCCATATGCCCGAAAGCGCCGAAAGAATCGATTTCGCCGATATCGGGTCCGGCCTGACGTTCCTCGGCATCGTGGGGTTCATCGATCCGCCCCGTGACGAAGCGATCCGCGCCATTGCCGAGTGCGCGTCGGCCGGAATCGGCGTGCGTATGATTACCGGGGACCACGCCACCACGGCCAGTGCCATCGCGTGCCAGCTTGGCCTGGGTGATGCCCCGACTGTGCTTACGGGAAGTGAGCTCGACCAGCTATCGGGAGAAGCTTTCGCACAGTCCGTCCGCGACACGATGGTTTTCGCCCGGACCAGCCCCGAAAACAAGTTACGCATCGTGCAGGCGCTGCAGTCCGACGGGCGTGTCGTCGCAATGACCGGCGACGGGGTGAACGATGCGCCGTCGCTCAAGCAGGCGGATGTGGGCATCGCGATGGGCGTCAAGGGCACCGAGGCGGCCAAGGAAGCTTCGGAAATTATTCTGATGGACGACAACTTCGCCTCGATCGTTGCCGCCGTCCATGAAGGCCGCACCGTCCATGACAACATCCGGAAGGTGGTCGGCTGGACGCTGCCAACGAACGGCGGCGAGGCGCTTACCGTGATAGTTGCGATCCTGTTCAGCTTCGCGCTGCCGATGACGCCGGTGCAGATCCTGTGGGTGAACCTGATCCTTGCCGCCACGCTGGGTCTCGCACTCGCCTTCGAGCCATCAGAGCCGGGTGTCATGCTGCGCCCCCCACGCCGCCCGGATGCGGGGCTCCTGACGCCTTTCATCCTGTGGCGCGTTTTCTTCGTCTCACTGCTGTTCGCGGGCATCTCGCTCGGGGTGTTCTTCTGGGCACTCGGACAGGAACGCGGACTGGATACGGCGCGTACGATGGTGGTGAACACGCTAGTTGTGCTTGAGATTTTCTATCTGTTCAGTGTGCGCTTTCTACACATGACGTCGTTTACGCTGACCGGGTTAAAGGGCACGAAGGCCGTGCTCATCGCTCTCGCGGTCGTAGTGGCCGGACAGCTGGCCTTCACTTATCTGCCGATCATGAACGTCATCTTCGGCTCGCGTCCGCTGACGATTGCCGACGGGGCACTGATCGTTGCACTGGGCGTAGCGAGTTTCGTGCTACTGGAGTTAGAGAAGCACCTTCTCCGCGACCGATTTCCGAACGAGTAGCAATGGCGGTCATGCGTTCTGGCTCTTTTTCTTTCTCCGCTACCTTTGCGACAGCGGCTCGCGTCCTTCAGGTCGTTGGGTTCGCCTGACGTGCGGGATTGGGCGAGATTTTCCTCAGACCCGCTGCTCCACCGGCTGCCGATGAAGTCCTGCCAGCGGTCGGTATATCATCCAGGCGAAAAGCATCCCGCCGAGTGCCCCGCCCAAGGCCATTACGAACACGCTCGATGCATCCCTGCTGGCGCCAATCAGCAGCGCCAACGGAGACAGCCAATTGACCAGCGGAATCCCTGCCAGGATGGCGAGCCCACCGGCAAGTCCGAACCAAAGCAGCGGGGCTCCGGTGCGCCGGACCACCAGCCACGCAAGCAAAAAGGCCACAAGCAAGGCAGGCAGGACGATGTAGCCGCCGTACGTCAGGCTGAAGCCGGAGAAAATATCGGACAGCGTGGCATTCAGGTTGGTGCCGGCGCCGATATCGACGCCGATGCCGGTCAGGGCCGCAAGATTGTATTGGGTCTGGACCACCGAGCCCCACACCACGGTCACAACGGTCGCAGCCAGGAAGGCGGGGATCAGGCCCCGGGCGCTTGTAGATTTCATGCCTGTTCTCCTGAAGCTATGGACCAGCCGCTGCGCTCAATCAGTTCTATGGCGCTACGCGTATCAACTGCCCTTCGGGGTCGTCAGTGACCAGGTACAGGGCACCGTCCGGACCGCTCCGGATGTCGCGAATGCGCTGTTCGAGTTCCGTGAACAGCGTGTCCTGTTCGCCCGACGAGCAGCGAGTACTGGTGATGATGCCGGTCGGCGCCGATCTCGCCAGGCCCGTCGTTGCCGCCAGCCTGGTGAGCATGCTGCGTTCGGCACTCGCGGCGCGGGCCAGGCACTACGAGGTTCGTGACCTCATGGAGAACTTGCAAAGGGAAGTCCACGCTGCAGCGAAAGCGTATAGCCTCGGAGAATTGCTCACCGAGCTCGCGACGGACCTACGGGACACGTTGTCGTGCAATCTGTCGCTCACACTGCCTGAAGAAGAACTCATCGTGTCCTGTGACCGGCTGCGCATCAGGCAGGTGTTCCTGAACCTGGTCGACAATGCAGACAAGTTCAGTGAAGCGGGTTCGAAGGTTAGCGTCGCTGCGCAGGCCGACGGTGCGTGGGCCACAGTCACGGTGAAAGACGAAGGCATCGGCATAGCTGCGGACAAACTGGACAG
>CAYVLL010000125.1:0-6513 GCA_964452235.1 uncultured Woeseiaceae bacterium | reverse complement strand
CTGCCATTCCTTCACAAAGGTCGCACGGATCTCTTAAGGGAAGTTCGATCAATTGCCCCTCTCCGATTCAGCCGGCAGGTTGATTAATTAATTACATACCCCTCCGCGGAGGGGTTCTACCTGTCCGCCCCTCTCCCTCAGTCCAGCGCTCCACCTTCGCTTCCAGCAACTGCAACGGCAACGGTCCATCGATCAGTATCATGCTGTGAAATTCCTTGACGTCGAAGTCGTCACCCAGCTTCTCCTGTGCGTACTCGCGCAAGTCGAGAAGTTTCAGCTGGCCGACCTTGTACGCCAGCGCCTGTCCGGGAATCGCCATGTAACGCTCGGCCTCGCTGACGGCGCGCGCTTCCTTGACCGCGGAATTGGCATACATGAAATCCAGCACGTCCTGGCGGCTCCAGCCCTGGTCGTGCAGCCCGGTATCGACAACGAGACGAATGGCTCGCCACAGCTCCGCGTTCAGCGCACCGAAATACTGGTACGGATCCGTGTACACGCCTAACTCCTTGCCCAGCGACTCGGCGTAAAGACCCCAGCCCTCGGTGAAGGCGGTGTAGCCGCCGAAACGGCGAAAGCGCGGCAGGTCCTCGAGTTCCTGCTGGATGGAAATCTGGAAGTGATGTCCCGGGATCGCCTCGTGCAGGAACAGCGACTCCATGGCCCATTTCGGTCGCGCCTTGATGTCGTAGGTGTTGGCAAAAAATACACCGGGCCGCGAACCGTCCGGCGTGCCGCGTCGGTACGAGCCCCCGCTGGCGGATCGTTCGCGAAACGGCTCGACCGCACGCACTTCGAAATCCGCCTTGGGAAATACGCTGAAGAGTTTCGGCGCGAGACTCTCAATGCGGTCGGACATGTCCCGGTAACCCTGTATCAGCTGCTCCGGCCGGTCGTAATAAAACTGCTCGTCGGTGTTAAGGAATTCGAAGAAGTCGTCAAGGTCGCCCTCGAACCCAACCTCGTCCATGACCCCTTGCATCTCGCCATGGATGCGCTTGACCTCGTCGAGACCGATCTGGTGAATTTCTCCCGGCGAAAGGTCGGTGGTTGTCCTGAGACGCACCAGGTAGGCATACCACTCCGCACCGCCGGGCAATCCCCCCATGCCGACCGTTTCACGCGCAGCGGCCAGGTATTCGTCACCGATAAAGTTATGCAAACGCTGGTAAGCCGGAACGATCTGGTCCGCGATCGCAGTGCGCCACGCATTTGTCAGGCGCTCGCGCTCCTCATCGGAAAATTCCTCTGGCATATCGCGAATCGGGCTGTAGAACGTGCTGCTTTCGACGTCGTCCGTAATCTGCGAAGCAAGTTGCGGCAGCGTCTTTTCCATCAGGATGCGCGGCTGCACGACGCCTTGCTCCATCCCGGCCCGCATATTGGTGATCGCCTGATCGACGATAATCACGAAATCGTCGACCCGACCCAGGAAGTCGTCATAGTTCTCGACCGTTTCAAACGGATGGATGCTGCTGCCGCTGCCGAGCTGCACGAAAGAATTGGTAACCGAGTAGAACTGGTTGATCGGCTGCAAGTGATCCGGGAAGTTCAGTCCCTCGAGCTCCATTTCGCGACTGTAGCGGAACGTCTCGTAGGTCAGCCGATCCTGCCCGGTCAAGGACGCCGGGTCGATGGCCATGACCCGCTGCAGGTACTCGCGATTCAACGCTTCGTTCTGCTGCAGGTACTCAGGACCAATCGAGTTTGCCAGGCGATCGTTGTAACGATCGTCGCCGATCGACGTGGCAAGAAGCGGATTCAATTCGAGGTTGCGCTCGAAGAACTCTTCCACAAGGGCCGACAGTTCAGCAGCGGCTTCATCCGCGAACGGCTGCTCGCCGGTGGCCTCGTTCGCAGCTTGTGAGGCGGGTTCCGGCGAAGCCGCTTCGTCGCCGCCGCAAGCGACGAGCAGCAAGAGCACAGGCACGCAAAAAGGCAGCAGTATTTTCATTCGATTTACCCTGGTTTATTAGCGGGGTGTTGGCTTGCATCGGACGCGACGCTTGCCACCATGATGGCGATACCGGGCTCCCCAGTAAAGCCTCGCCCCTCTCAGTGCGACCGCGGTACCGAGGCTTCGGCGTTTATTCGGGAGGCACGGCGCGGATAGGGACCGGGTCCGCCGTCCGGGCGGCTGCGAAAGCGCTTGTACGACCACAGGTATTGTGCCGGCGCGCGCCGCACTTCCGCCTCCACCGCCTGGTTGAGCGCCGCCACGGAACTCGCCAGCGGTCCTTCGCTGAGCGCGTCCGGTGCACGCCGGCAATGCAATACGTACCCGCGCCCTTCCGGCAACCGTTCGCACCACACCACGAAGCCCGGTGCGCCGCTCTTCATCGCGAGCCGGGACAACAGCTTCATCGTATAGGTCTCGACACCGAAAAACGGTGCAAACGTGCCGCCACCCCGCCCCGGGTCCTGGTCCGGAAGTACGCCGATCATGCCGCCCTCGCGCAAGGTGCGCGCAAGCGCCATAACGCCATGGCGATTGCCGGCAACGAGGCGTGCGCCGGCGCGCTCGCGCGCACCGCGTACCAGGTCGTCGATACCCATCCGCCCCGGTGTGAACATGGCCGTCATCGGCGCAATGCGCGACAGCGCAAGACCGGTGGCTTCCCACGAACCGAGATGCGGCGCAATCGCAATCACCCCCCGTTGCCGCTCCAGCGCAGCACGCAACTCTGCAACACCGTCACCGTCCTCGATGCACGCAAGAATCTTTTCCACCGGCCATCGCCATAGCGGCCCGAGTTCGAAAATGGCCTTGCTGTCCTCCGCCATGCTGTCGCGCACCAGCCGTGCCTGCTCGCCGGGCGTCAGTTCCGGCAGGCACAGCGCCACGTTGATCGCGGAAGTACGCGCGGGCAACGCCTTGCAGCGCCACACGCACCAGGCGGCGCCGGTGGCCAGCGCATGCACACGTCGGAGAGACAGTTGCGACATCAGGAATAACAGCGCCTGGACCAGGCGGCGGCGGATTGCGCGCTTTTTCTGTACGGTCAGCACGGCGCACGCAAGATCAGCGTTGCCTGATTACAGTACTGGCTGGGCCGTCGTATACCGAGCCGTATTTTCGGCTCGTCGACGCCGCAATCAGAATAGCAATAGCAAACGGCAGGATGCGCCCGGCGACATCGCCCGGTGTGTGTGGCATCCAGGACAGCACCAGCGTCGCGCTGAACCCGGCCAGCATCGCCGCCAGGGTACCCGCGGCCGATATCTCCCTGCCGCAAAGTCGTATGACAAGAATGGGTCCGAGCGCCGAGCCGAGTGCCACCCAGGCAAACAATACGCGCGAGAAAATGTCGGCGCGCCACAGCAGTGCGAGAATCGTTGCGAGCACGAGGACCACAATCACCGTAAGGCGGGATCCGGCGAGGCCGTTCGCCGATCCGCCGGATGCGAGCCTCCAGTCATGGGAAATCGCTGATGACGCAACGAGCAGCTGGCTGTCCGCCGTCGACATGATCGCCGACAGTACAGCCGCCAGCATTACCGCGCCGATGACCGCCGGCAGCAACAGCCGCGCCGTTTCAAAAAGCACCTGCTCGCTGTCGCCGAGATCGTCCAGCAGAACGCGCGCGCAAAGCCCCAGTGTCAGCATGCCGCTATAGACGAGCACCGCCCAGCAAAGGGCGATGATGCGTCCCTGCCGCAGGCTCACTGCATCGCGCAATGCCATGTAGCGATTCACCACGTGCGGCTGCCCCGGATAGCCGATGGTGATGCCGAACAGGCCCAGCACGAAAAAGAATCCGGTCAGGCCGCTGAACTGGCCCGCCGGAATCGAGGGGCCACCGCGCGCCGCGAGTCCGTCGAGCAACGGCCCGACACCGCCGACGGCGAGCAGGGCCGCAACCGGCATCACGACCGCAGCAACGACCATCAACAAACCCTGCACGGTATCGGTGACGCTGACGGCCCAGAATCCGCCCAGCAATGTGTAGGCCATCACGACCGCCGCACCGATCAGGATACTGTTCTGCTTCGACAGGCCGAAAGTCGCCTCAAAGGCCTTGCCGGCCGCTTCGAATTGCGACGCAACATAAAAGACAAAACTGAACACGATGATCGCTGCGGCGACGCGCAGGATCAGTTTGCGCTGCGCGCCGAGGGTTGGCGGTGCAACGACCGCGCTGAGCGTTATCGCGCCTTCCCGGCCTGCCAGCGCTTGCAGCCGCGGTGCGACCCAAACCCAGTTGATGACGAAACCACCGACGGTGGCGGGAAAAAGCCACAGTGCCGGCAGGCCCCAGGCGAAGGCAGCACCACTGACGCCGAGCAGTGTCCACGCGGACGACGAACTGGCGGATGCGCTGATTGCAGCAACCCACGGGCCAAGCTTCCGGCCGGCCAGGTAAAAATCCTCGACGCTCTTGTTGCGGTTGCGCGCCCAGAAGCCGACACCGATGAGAATCGCGTTATAGACGATCAGCGTCGCCAGAACGACGGTCGTATCATTCATTAATCGTCGAGGCGGTTGTAGAGCTGCAGAACGGCGCGCAATTCTTCGTGATCGATGGCCTTGACGATGTGACCCTGGTCACCGGTCATGTCGCGAGCGGCAACCAGGGCGTTGACTATCGCCTCCTCGGTTGCGTGCACCGTTGCATCGAATAGCGGACTGATGCTGTCGTTCGCGTGCATCTGGACGTTTCGGACACTGTTCGACTGGTTCGCGTCGAGATTGGCGGTCGAGAACGCGATGAAGATGTCGCCGGATCCGTTCCCGGCCATGCTGCCGACGCGCGCTAACCCGAGCGCGGCGCGTTTCGCGATGCGTTTCAACTGGTGCGGCAGCAACGGTGCGTCGGTGGCAACGACAATGATGATCGACCCGGTCTCGAGCCGCGGCTGGTTCAGGCTGGCATAAGCCAGATCGGCGGTCAGATGCTGGCCCACCGGGACACCCGCGATACGCAGGTTTTCGCGGAGTCCGTAATTCGCCTGCACCAGGACTCCGACTGTATAGTCGCCATCCGCTGTCGTGGCTATTCGCGAAGCGGTCCCGGTACCGCACTTGAATTCGTGACAGATCATGCCGGTGCCGCCGCCCACGTTACCTTCTGCCACCGGTCCGCCGCTGGCCGCGCGCAACGCATCGTGCGCATGCACGGCCTTGACGTGAAATCCGTTGATGTCGTTGAGGTGCCCATCCCAGGTTTCAGCAACGACCGGCAGCGACCACCAGTATCCGCTGGAGTCGGCCTTGCCGCCTTTAACGCGCCATTCGATGGTTGCCTGGTGCACAGCACCGACACTGTGCGTATTGGTAATCATCACCGGTCCTTCGAGGAAACCGGATTCCTCGATCCAGGTGGTGCCGGTCATCTCACCGTTGCCGTTCAATGAGAACCAGCCGGCAAAGACCGGCGACTCGGCGCTTGCGGCACCGCGCGGCAATACTGCGGTGACGCCGGTTCGGGCCGCCCGGTTGTCCGGCAAATCCTCGATGATGGATACCTGGCCCACGGTAACGCCGGCAACATCGGTTATGGCATTCAGCGGTCCGGTCACGCCGTCGAACGGAATGCCGAGATCGCGGGCGCGATCGGCGTCTGCAGCCACTGCCACCGATCCGAACACCAGAAACACTGACATGAGTATTGCGCTTCGCATGCTCGACCCTCGTTGCAGCGGAATTTCCCGCTGCACATAGTAACGATATACGATCGGCAGTTGGCAATATCGGGATAAAAATGACTGAACTCGGCGCCTGGCAGTTCTGGATCGATCGTGGCGGTACTTTTACCGATGTTGTCGCGCTGCGCCCGGACGGCAAACTCGAAACCGCCAAACTGTTGTCGGAGAATGCGGACCGCTACGTCGATGCCGCCGCCGAGGGCATTCGACAGGCGCTGGCAAGCTGGTCTGGCGCCGGGCTGCCGCTCAGGCCCGTTGCTGCCATCAAGATGGGTACCACCGTTGCGACCAACGCGTTGCTGGAGCGCCGCGGCAGTCCTGTCGCGCTGATCGTCACGCGCGGATTCGCTGATGCCCTGGAAATCGGCTACCAGAACCGGCCGGACATCTTCGCGCTCAACATCATTAAACCGGCGCCTTTGTACCGCCGTGTGATCGAAGTGCAGGAGCGTGTCACGGCCGACGGGGAGGTTCTCATTCCGCTGGACGAGGCATCGTTGCGTGGCGCGCTCGATGAATGCCTGGCTGAGGGAATCGACTCGTTTGCCATCTGCCTGCTGCACGGCTATCGCTACCCGGCTCACGAGAAGCGCATCGCCAACCTGGCCTTGAAATCAGGATTGCAACAGGTATCGGTGTCGCATGAAGTGGAATCGCTGATCAAGTTTGTCAGCCGCGCTGAAACCACGCTCGTCGATGCCTATCTCACCCCGGTGCTGAATTCTTACATCGACAACCTGCGCCGGGCACTGGCATGCGTTGCCGAACCGCAGCGACTTCTTTTCATGCAGAGTAACGGTGGCCTGGTTCTCGCCGACAATTTTCGCGGTAAGGACAGCATACTCTCCGGCCCCGCGGCGGGCGTCG
>CAYVLL010000124.1:0-6523 GCA_964452235.1 uncultured Woeseiaceae bacterium | reverse complement strand
CGAAGGCCAGATGGCCGTCATTTCTTCGCAGCCTGATGTAGTCGTCGAGGCGGTGAGTCAGTCACGAATCGCGGTCATCGGCGGCGAACCGGTGGGTCATCGCTATATTGACTGGAATTTTGTTTCGAGTCGCAAGGAGCGAATTGAACAGGCGCGGGCAGATTGGAAAGAGGGTCGGTTTCCCGTCGTGCCGGGCGATGCCAAGGAGCGTATCCCGTTGCCGGAATAGACTCAGTTCGACCACGTGTGCGTGTTGCTGTGTTCATGAACGTGATATCGAATGCCACCTCGCGCGCAAGGCGCGCTCCAACAATGCTCCCGCAGGCTTCCCGCTCGCGCGCAAGGCGCGCTCCAACAGCGCTCCCGTAGGAGCCCGCCCTGCGGGCGAATGCGAAGGCAATGCCTGCTCGAGCAAGCTCTCTCCCTGGCGCATCGTGGTCAACGGCCGATGCCAAGCACAGTCTCTGGGCAGGATTAGCGCGTATAGTGGACGGATCTGCGGGCAGCCGTCCATTTCTCGGCCCATCGGGCCGCGCCAACGCGATAGAATCGCTGTTGATACAGCACGAGGATTAAGCGGGTGGCGGATGACAGCCTTCCTTTCTCAGCCTATTGCGGCGATGACGACTATATATTCGCCAGCTATTCGCATGCTGATGCCGCGACGGTCTACGAGGAACTCGCTCGTCTCCGTGATAGCGGGTTCAACATCTGGTACGACGAGGGAATTGAACCCTCCATGCGCTGGACACAGCAGCTCGCGGGAGCAATCGAGGGGGCCTCGGTATTTGTCGCCTTTATTACCCCACGATTTGTAGCGTCCGACAATTGCATCGACGAGCTGCAATTCGCTATCACGCATCGCAAGCCGGTTCTCGCCATCCATCTGGTGCCGACCGAGCTATCCGCCGGACTTCAGCTGATGCTCGGCAGCAAACAGGCCCTTATCAAGCATAGGTACCCGCCCGACATTTACGCGCAGAAGGCACACGAGACCCTCAAAAATATTTTGGCTCAGAGGCTCGAAGGCGCACAAAACGCACCGACGAATAGCGAACTAAAAACAGATCGCTCGAGCACAGCTTTCACGCGTCCTCCGACCAAAACAAAAGCGTCCTGGCAGATCGGGTTGGCAGCGGCCAGCGCATTGGCCATCCTGGTGACGGCAGGCTACTATTTTTGGCCGGAAGACACGCGGTCAATCGACTCGATTGCGATCCTGCCGTTCCTGAACGGTAACGGCGATCCCGACACAGACTACCTCGCCGAAGGGATCAGCGAGAGCATCACCAACAGCCTGTCAGGAATTCAATCGTTGCGCGTGATGGCCCAGGACAGCGTGCGCCGTTACCGGGGGCTTGAAGTCGAAGCGCGGACCGTCGGCAACGAACTCGGCGTCCGGGCCGTGTTGACCGGGGTGATCACGGCGCGCGACGAGCGGTTGCGGATCCAGGCGGAGCTGATCGAGACGCGTACCGGAGCCCAACTGTGGGGCCAGCAGGAGACACGCGACCGGGCCGAGCTGCTGAGTATCCACGAGGAGATCGCAGCGCGCATTTCGAGCAGCCTGAAACTGAGATTATCCGAGAGTGAAGAAACCCGCCTGGCAGAGCGGCACCTGCCGGATGCGGGTGCTTACGAAAGTTACCTCAAAGGCCGATACCAATGGAACCAGAGGACCAACGAAGGCTACCGCAAGGCCATCGAGCTTTTCCGACAAGCGATCGACCTCGACCCGGACTACGCCCGCGCCTATGTCGGGCTCGCCGATTCCCAGGCGTTTCTCGTGATCGACGGCGTACCGCCGCGCGACCAGTACAACACGGCACTCGGCATCGTGCGAAAGGCGCTGGAAATCGACGACTCGCTCGGGGAAGCCCACGCCTCCCTGGGCCTGCTGATACATAACAGGGACTGGGATTTTGCCGGCGCCGAGCGGGAGTACCGCCGGGCGATCGAGCTGACGCCGAGCTACGCCAGTGCCTATCACTGGTGCGGCGAGTTGCTGGTGCAGATGGGACGGTTCGACGAGGCTTTCGAACTGTATCGGCAGGCCTCGGAGCTCGACCCGCTATCCTCGGCCATCCATTCGGACGTCGGACTCGCCTGGTACTTTGCCCGCGACTATGATCGTGCGATCGCCAAGTTACAGAAGACCATTGAGACAGACCCGACGTTCAGCCGCTCGTACCGCTACCTGGCGAAAGTACTTGCGCAGGTCGGCCAGTATGCGGAAGCGGTGGACGTGCAACGGAAAGGCTGGCTGCTGGACGGGGACAATCCCGACACCATTGTGCAAAGAAGCGACGGACTCCAGGCTGCACTCACGACATCGGGTTCAACAGGTTTCTGGCAACAGCAGCTCCGGCTGGCGCAGTCCCTGCCAAGCCGTGACGCACCGGTAGAGCTTGCCGAACTTTACGCCCGCGTCGGCAATAAGGACCAGGCGTTCGCCTTGCTCGAGAGAGCGTTTGCTGGCCAACGGTTCGCGCTCTTGTTCCTGAACGTCGATCCTGCCTGGGACGGACTTCGCGACGATCCTCGCTTTCGCGACCTGATGCTCCGGATCGGCTTTCCAACGGAATCGGCCGATAGCGCCAACAGGCGGGTCTTCAATTCCCGACCGGTCAAAGAAGCGTACGACGAAGCCGATATAAGCACTCGAATGTAACGGCCGCACGAATCACCAAGACACTTCGCCCAGCTATTCGCTGCTGGCGCGGAACAAGTCGGGCCAGATCGCAACTGCCGATCAAATGATGAGGGCATACATACGCTCTTGCATACCGACCGTATACATCGGTACGTTCCGTGTGCCAGCGCACAATCTGCAACAGTGCAATGCACTGGCCGGCAAGAGTGAAGCGGTGCGAACGCGGTGGCCGGACAAAGTGGTCCAGGCGCGCAGCGATCAGTAAAAATTGCGGATTCAATAGAAAATGACCACGACAGAACTCTTTCTGATCGCGATGTTAATGATCTTTGCGATTCCCTATCTGATCTGGCGATCAGGGAGAACGGAGTACTTCGCGCCCCTCGTGGTGGTACAGATCATTACGGGCATCCTGCTCGGCCCTGGCATCCTGGGCAAAGCCTATCCGGACTACTACGCCTTCATCTTCACCGAACCGGTCGTGCAATCACTGACCGGCATCGCCTGGTGGGGGGTGATGATTTTCGTATGGATCGCCGGGATCGAACTGGATCTGACCAAAGCGTGGCGACGTCGCCGCGAAACCGGCATCACCGCGGGCCTGGCGCTCGGCATGCCGTTGCTCTTCGGTTGCGGCGCCGCGGCGGTAATCGTGACCTACGACGGCTGGATTGGTGACAGCGCGAGAGCCTGGCAATTCGTACTGGGTACCGGCATGGCCTGTGCGGTGACCGCACTCCCCATACTCATCATCTTCATGGAGAAGCTGGAGATTTTGCGACAGCCCATCGGTCAACGAATTCTGCGTTACGCCAGTCTGGATGACATTGCCATCTGGGCTTTACTTGCGCTGATATTGATGGACTGGCAGCAAGTTGGACAGCAAACCGCATTTCTGGCCGGATTTGCGATCCTTGCGTTCGGCATGCGCAAACTGATGCAGTGGCTACCAGAGCGGGACCGGTGGTACGTCGGACCGATCTGGATGGCGGCGTGCGCACTCGGTGCGGACTGGTCGGGCCTGCATTTCATGGTGGGCGCCTTCCTCGCGGGCGTGATTCTGGACAGCCGCTGGTTCAACCAGCAACACATGGATCAACTGCGGCACCATATGCTGCTGGTCATCATGCCGGTGTTTTTCCTCAGTACCGGCCTGCGCACCAACTGGCAGCTGGGAGGCGCAGCCGTGTTGATCGTCGCCGGCTCGCTGCTGATAGCGTCTGTCGCGGGCAAATTGGCCGGCACTGCACTCGCGGGCCGGATTCTCAAGTGGGAACGCGGCGAAGCCAGTTTGATTGGCTGGCTGTTGCAGACGAAGGCGCTGATCATGATCGTCTTTGCCAATATCCTGCTCGACAAAGACCTCATCACGAGCGAAATGTTTACGGCGTTGCTGCTCATGGCTGTCGCGAGCACGATGCTGACGGTTCCGCTTGTGACACCGAAACTGGAGCGGTTGAAAGCGATCGTCGCGCGGTCGACGTGAACGGCTGAACAGGTTGCTTTACTCGTTAAAGCGCCTGGTTGGCCCCTACCGCATCGTGCGCGAGCCCGGCCGTGGTTGTGTGAGGGCCGCGGTATTGCGGCCGGCGAACTGACGTTTGTAATGTCGCTTCAGTAACGCGATGGCGGCGAAGGCGACAGGAAACGGCGCCACCCACGGCAGCAGCATCAGCCACCAGGGCTGTCCCGCATACAGGTCCGGCCATAACCGAGTGCTACCGAATGCGAAGAACGCAATGTGTGCCGCCATGCCGGCCGTGATCATCGACTCGAAGTGGTGATAGAACCAATAGCGCGGAACAGCGGCCGGCGGTTTGCGCCATGCCAGCATTTCGGGCACCGCTGTCATCACGCCCAGCGCACCGAATACCAGCAGCAATGGAAAGCGGGTTTCCCACCATTGCCACAGGAGCACGAAGCCAGAGAGCAGGATCAGGACGAGGATCGCGAAGTCGAATGGAGTCCGCATGAGATGCGGGCCCGCTTTGCGCCGCAGCACCATGACCCCGCCCCAGACGGCCGCGAAGGTGATCAGGGTCAGGAAACCCAGGAAGAGCGCGAAGTCGCGGTTGCCGGCGATCACCCGCTGGATCGTCATCGTCGCGGCGGACACGAGGATCACGCTCATGGCGCCGACGAAGATCCAGCCCGCCGTGCGATGAAAACGCCCGCCCTTGCGCGTGAACAGCGGAAACCAGAACGCCAGCAGCGCCACGGCACCGGCCGCGAGATGAAGACTCCCGAATACGGACCGTAAACCGTTCATTTCTTTCTCCCCTTCCTGAGGCGCGCGCGAGACTTCATTCGCGCGAGACACTCGTCAGCCCACTCGACCCGTGCACGGCCTTTTTTGAGACCCGACGCGAGCGTCATCTGCAGAAAAAACTCGTCATCGGGAAGCCTGTCCGGATAACGCGGGTCCTCGCTGCGCCATTGCGTTTCGATCTGTTCCAGCGTGGTGAGCTCCAGTGCCAGCTCACCGCGCAGCGCGGTGAGGAACGCAAGCGCTTTTCCTGTATCACCAAGCTCGTCCATGAACCAGAGTTGGGCGAGCCACTCAATTCGTTCGGTGTTGACCTTCGGCGGGCGCTGCAGCCAGGCACGCAACTCCGCACGGCCGGCCCTGGTCAGCGAATACACCTTGCGCGGTGGTCCGCGCTTGGACGGTTCGGTTTTCGAGGCAAGAAGGCCGCGCTTCTCCAGCCGCTGCAGCATCGGGTAGATCTGCGACAGCTCGGCCGCCCAGAAATGGCTGATCGAGGCGGCGAATTCCGCTTTCAGGTCATAGCCGCTGGCCGGCGTGCGCAGCATGCCCAACAGGATGTGTTCGAGAGGCATGCGGTGATGGTATATAACTCACTATATAAATCAATATATAGCTGCGCATGCTATCCCACGTGTGGGCACTGCTCCCGAGCGAGTGGCTGCTACGACAGATCGACGATCCAGTCGGGGTCCTCGAATTCCCCGATCACGCGGACCTGCACAAACTCGGCCTGCTCAGCGATGATGCGACGTACCTCGGCGGAAGGATGAGCTTCCATCGCATCCCGGGCCGCCTTGCTGTCCCAGCTGGCGATTGCGAGCAGCACGTCAGGATCGCCGATCTTCCGATGCAGGCGGGTACCCCGCGCGCCGGGCGCGCGTTGGATGAGGCGGCTTGCCCGCACCCAGGCGTCGGCATAGGCTTCGGCGGTGTGTCCCGGCTGAATGTGGACTTCAAATACGTAGATCATTTGTCTTCGGTGCGTGGCCACCCAAAGAAGCCAAGTGCGTCTCCGCTCGAACTTTGTATCCTAGCGGTAAGGCTGCTTATCGTCACTGGCGTTACGTAAAGTGCCATCGTGATATCGAAGTAGCCCGAGCTCCAGTGCCTGTTCATCAGGTTGTTATACTCGCCTATCCGCCGAGGCGAGTTTGGGGCTCCCATGACGGATGAACAATCAATCACCCGGTTGCTGGAGAACTGGCAGGCCGGCGACGAGGACGCATTCGCGGAGCTGGCGCCGGTCGTCTACCAGACCCTGCGGCGACTCGCGGCA
The DNA here is from genome assembly GCA_964452235.1 of uncultured Woeseiaceae bacterium. Taxonomy (GTDB): domain Bacteria; phylum Pseudomonadota; class Gammaproteobacteria; order Steroidobacterales; family Woeseiaceae; genus IDS-8. Next base: position 325 of record CAYVLL010000124.1, on the reverse strand, counting down.
CGGCATCTGCGCAGCGAATCCCCCGGCCATACCTGGCAGCCCACCGATCTCGTGCACGAAGCCTTCCTGCAGATCGCCGACGCCGAGGTCGACTGGAACGGCCGCGCGCATTTCTATGCGGTAGCGGCGAGGCAGATGCGCCGCCTGCTGATCGATCACGCGCGCAGCAAACAGCGGACCAAGCGCGGTGGAGGCCACATCCGTGTCACGCTGAACGAGGAATCGGTAGCGGCGGCGGGCGCAAACGTCGATCTCCTCGACCTCGATAGTGCGCTGGAGGGGCTTGCACAACAGGACGCGCGCAAGGCCGAGATCATCGAGCTGC
>CAYVLL010000123.1:0-6528 GCA_964452235.1 uncultured Woeseiaceae bacterium | reverse complement strand
ACGCCTGCGGGATGCGGCAATGCGTTCGCGGTTGCCTGGCTCCTGAGCAGCTAGGACCCCAGTTGGCCGAAGCGGCCGCTGCGGAAGTCCTGTATCGCCGCGCTTATTTCGCTGGCGGTATTCATCACAAAAGGCCCGTGGCCCACGACGGGTTCGTCGATCGGCTCCCCGGCCAGTACCAGGAACGCCGCGTCGCCATTGGCTTCAACGGTGATTCGGTCGCCATGGCGATCCAGCGTGACCAGTTGTGAACTGCGGGCGATCTCGCTGTCATTGATGAGAAGCGTGCCGCGCAGCACGACAATTGCCGCAGTCCAGCCTGTCGTAACTTCCGCGTCGAGTCGTCCATTGGCTGGCATCGCTACATCCCAGACCGACAACGGAGTATAGGTATGGGCCGGACCCTTACGGTCGCCAAAATTCCCTGCAATTACGCGCAACGTTCCTGCGTCATTTGGCAATCGCACTGTCGGGATGTGTTCAGCCAGAATCGCCTGGTAACCAGGCCGGACCATTTTGTCCTTTGCCGGCAGGTTGACCCAAAGCTGCACCATTTCCATTTTCCCGCCCGTACGTGTGAATTTGTGCGAGTGGAACTCTTCATGCAGGATGCCGCTGCCTGCCGTCATCCACTGCACGTCACCGGGTCCGATGACGCCGCCGCTGCCGGTCGAGTCGCGGTGTTCGACTTCTCCCTGGTAGACAATCGTGACCGTTTCAAACCCGCGGTGCGGATGTTGGCCAACGCCACGCGGGCGTTCGGCTGCGGCAAAGTCGGCGGGCCCGGCATAGTCGAGCAACAGGAAGGGACTGAGTTCGCGCGCATGACTGTGATAGGAAAACAGTGAACGTACGGGAAAGCCGTCGCCGACCCAGTGCATCGGTGGTGCGCTCGTGATTTCTACGACCTTTTTCATATCAGATTCCCTTGTGCGCCGTTGTGACACCGGCTACCGGCATCCTTACTGCGGCGCCGGATTGATCGGCCAAAAAGACTTCCGAACTTCGCTCGGCACGCTTTTTTTGCAAACGCTCGAGCATCGAATCGACAATCCGGCCTTCGAGTCGCTCGCCGCTGACGGCATTGATCTGGCGCACGGCAGAAGGACTGGTGATATTGACCTCGGTCAGGAAGCTGTCGATGAAATCTGCGCCAGCGAGGAAGATCCCCTCACGCCTCAGCACCGGTGAAATAGTTTCAATGATCTGTAATTCCCGATCGTTAACAGATGTCTTCTCGCACACGGCGCCCTGGTGAATATTGGCGAGGAATGTCCCGGGGCGGGGCAGGCGATTGACGGCGCCAATGGGTTCGCCGTCGACCAGGAACACGCGCTTGTCTCCGCCGCTTACGTTGGGCAGGAATTTCTGCGCGAGCACAAACCGGCTGGTGTCATCCTGGTTTGAAAGCGAGTGCGCGATAGCAGCGTGAAACAAGCCGTTTGCATCCCAGTCCACCTTCCTGATGCCCCGTCCCGAGCAATCATGCAGAGGTTTGAGGATGACGTGCCGATGCTCGTCGACGAACTGCGCAATCAACGAGGCATCGTGACTTACCAGGGTCGGAGGCGTGAAATGCGGCCATAGCAGCGGTAACAGTTTTTCATTGAAATTGCGCAGCGCGCGCGCTTCGTTGAACTGCACAACGCGCGGATCAAGAAAATCGAGCAGCAGGGTCAATTGCAGGTAGCTGGTATCAAACGGTGGATCCTTGCGCAGCATGAGCGCATCGAATTCATCAAGACTGCGCAAATTGCGAGGTCCCAGGCGAAAGGGCGCAACCGATTCAACGGCATGCACTGTTCCCATGAGCCGGTTGTGATGCAATGACAACTCATCGTCCTGCAACCAGTAGACGGTGTGACCGCGCTCCAGCAACTCCTGCATGAGAAGCAAGGAGGTCTCCGTTTGCAGATTCAACCGCGCATACGGATTCATCACAAAAACAAATGCTTCTCTGTTGTTCATGGTACTACCGGAAACCAGATTAAATGCCCTGCGTACTGGCAATGGCACTCGGTTGAATGAACAGAGAGCAACCGCTGCCTTGGGCCTCGGCCCGGATCGCGCCCCGATGCCGCATCGCTACACAAATACCATTGCTCTTACTGGGGATTCGATCTGGCCTTTTCAAGCTGCCAGTAAAACGGCTCGGTTCGTCGCGTACCGGTAACGGCCTCGTTCAGAGTCGCGGCGTCATACAGGCGCCCATTCAGCATCACCTGCGACACTTTGTCGCTTTGGTAGATGTCGGCAAGGATATCGGCATCAATGATCACAAGGTCCGCAAGCTTGCCGACTTCGAGGCTACCGAGGTCGTTTGCGAAGCCCAGCGCAGCGGCCGGGGCGGCGGTAGCCGCTCGCAGTGCGTCGAGCGGAGACATGCCGCCTTGCGCCAGCGTCCAGATCTCCCAGTGACTGGCGAGCCCTTCGCGTTGGCCGTGTGCTCCGATGCTGACGAGGACGCCGCGGTCGGCCAGCAGTTTGGCGGTTGCCGCGCTGGTGGTGTGGTAATACTCGCTGGCCGGTGCCTTGAGGCGCCGGATGGAACCAGGACGCAGCACCTGCGGAGGCACGAATTTCGAAAGGATGGGGTGCTGCCAGACATCGGTTTCCTGGTACCACCAGGTTTCCGCGCTGAGGCCGCCGTAGGTCACGACGAAGGTCGGGGTGTAGGCAACATTGGTCTGGGCCCAGAACTGGAGAACGTCGTCATACAGCATGGACTGCGGCAGGTTGTGTTCGATCGTGCTGTTGCCGTCGGCCACCATCGACAGGTCCATGTGGAAAAGCGACGCGCCTTCCGTGACAACGAGCAGGTTTTCTTCGCGCGCAGCCACCGTCACCTGTTGCCGCTGGTCCCGGCGGGGCTGGTTATAGTTCTTGATACTCGTGGCACCTTGTGCCTTGAGTCGACGCACGTGTTCGCGCGCCTCTTCTGCCGAGTCAATCTTGGCAAAGGAACTGGACCTGGCGCCGTAGACAATATTGCCGGTCGAGAATATGCGCGGGGCGAGTATGCTGCCGGTGCGTTGCATTTCGGCAGCCGCAAACACTTCCGTGGCATCGTTGGATGGATCGTGCACTGTAGTAACGCCGAGAGCGAGCGTCGCGTAGTTGACCCAGTTCTGCTGCGGGATGATGCCGTCGCCTTGCGAACCGTGCGCATGGGCATCGATCAGCCCCGGAATGATGGTTTTTCCGGTCACATCGACGCGCTCGGCGTTGTTGGGAATATCAACGTCACCTCGCGCCCCGATTGCCGCAATTCGATGGCCGTCCGTGACGACAACGCCATCTTCAATGACGCCGCCGTCCTCGCCTGCCATGGTTACTATCTTTGCGCCTGTCAGTGCCACTACGCCTTGCGGACGTTCCGCTTGCAAGCGCACCGCCAGTGACGCGCCGTCCGTTGGCGCAGCGTACCCACCTTCCCCGTCTTCGTCGGCGAGTACGAACAAGTGATCGATGTCGCTCTCGAAAAGCGTGGATCCCAGGCTCCAGTAAAGTGTGTTGCCTGCAAGGTTCCAGTGTGGATAGTTGCCGCCATCGCCACTGGCCCGGGTCATGGCAATACTGCTCACCGACGTGCCAAGCTCGACAGGCTTGCCGCCGGGGGGCATTGGCAGGACGTAGACGTGATAATTCTCACGAAAGGCAAGGTGCCTGCCGTCGGCCGCCACCTCGAATTGGGTGAGGTACTTTCCTGTCGCATGCGTACGCGCGGCTTCGCCATTGAGATCAATGCTGACCAGTGCGCGCGCATCATCGATTCGGCGCGTGACGTAAAGGCGATCGCTGCGTGCGCCGAAATGCGGATTGGTACCGTCGTCGGTAATCCGTCGGCTGGTGCCGCCCCGTGCCGGAACCTCGAATACACCGGTTTGCACGGACCATTCGGGCGCTGTAAGCGAACTGCCGCTCGTTGCCTCGAATACGATGCCCGTTCCATCGGGTGCGAAACGCGGCGCCCGATAATGGCCGGGATTCTCGGTCAAACGCGTGCTGCGTCCACCGTTGGCGGCTATCGTGTGAATGTGTGCGAGTTCGCGGTCATTCCAGCTCACGAAAGCAATGCGACGGCCGTCACGCGACCAGGTCGGAAAAAACTCGAAGTAGTTCCCGCGGTCGTTCGTCAATCGGCGCGCCTCACCGTCCGGCAGTGACTGGATGTACAGGCGTCCGGTTACTTCGAAAACGACACGGGAGCCATCCGGGGATACCGCCGGATTGCGTACCATGCGCGCGTCAAATGTGTCAGGCGCCACCTCGACCTGCGGGCGTGGCGCGTCGAACACGAGTCGCTGGTCGCTGACCTGGAAGGGTACTTCGGAGACTGTCCGGGCAGACACATCGATCCGCTTTACGGTGCCGCCGGCCCAGAACACGATGCTTGCCGAATCCGGTGTCCAGCCCATGTTCGGATAGAGCCCCTGCACCCCCCAGACCTCCTGCAGGTCCTGGTCGAGTTCGGCGTACAGCATTCGTTCCAAGCCGTTCACAAGGTCCTTCACGAACAGGGCGCTTCTGCCCTCGTTGCGTCGCACGAACGCAAGCTGCCTGCCGTCCGGTGACGGTTCGGGGCGCACTGCGCCGCCGGCACCGCTCACGATGCTTTCAGTCTTGCCTGTCTCGAGATCGTGGCGCCGGATTTCGAATACCTGCGCATTCGAATCCTGCGCGTACACGAACGTGCTGCCCGGAGTTCTGTCGAGACTGAAATAAATGTAACGCCCGTCCGGAGAAAATGCCGGCTCGCCGAGTTCTTTTTGATGGCGCTCATCGGGTTTCTCGACCACTGCGATGCCGTCGCCGCCCTTGACATGGTAGAGCCAGATCTCGCCGGTGCCCAGTGAGCGTGTGGTCGTGAAGTGCTTGCGGGCGGCAATAAAGTTGCCGTCCGGTGACCATGACGGATTGTTCAGCAGACGAAAGCTTTCCTTGGTCAACTGCCTCTTGTTACTGCCGTCAGCGCGCATTATCCAGATGTTGTCGCCGCCGCCTGCATCCGAAGTGAAAGCGATCTCGGAGCCGTCAGGCGAGAAGCGCGGTTGCATGGACCATGCGAGACCACTGTCCAGCACTCGCGCGGCGCCGCCATCGACAGGCATGCTGTATATGTCGCCCAGCAGGTCGAAGGCGATGGTGCGGCCGTCAGGACTGACATCGAGGCTCATCCAGGTGCCGCGCGTGGTGTTGATCTCTACTTGCCGGGAGTTGCCGGGAGGCGCATTGACGTCCCATTTGTCCTGCTCCTCGGTGTCTTCAGCGGCGCCCGCTGAGATGACAAGCATTGCTCCGGTCAGGGCGACCAGGAATTGCCGGTAGGCCATGGCTTCAACTCGTTTGGTTTTGTCCAGCCCGAATGGTAAACGATTGCGGGGTTCGTCGCCGGATGAACGGTCAGCGGCGAGGCAGTGATATGCTGAACTCCGTGCCCGGATTGCGATTGATGACGTCTGTTTTACCGCCCATTGCAAGCGTCAGCTGGTGCACGATTGCAAGGCCGATTCCGGTGCCGACCGTTTCACGCGTGAGTTCGCTTTCAGATCGATAGAAAAGTCGAAAGATCTTTTTCATCTGGTCTCGCGGTACGCCTGGTCCGTAGTCGCGAACCGAAAAGGTCACACTTTCATCGCCTGCGAGCCGGCTCGATATTTCAACAAGCTTAGGCGTCGCGTTTCGCGAAAACTTTATGGCGTTGTCTACCAGGTTGATGATAATTTGCATGAAGCAGTCGGGATCGACGGCAACTTCCACCCGCGCTATCTCGTCCTTGCACTCGAGGATTAACGAAAAGCCGCTGCGCTGCACCTGGTTCGACACTTTTGCTTCGATGTCCTGCATCAGTTGTCCGATACTCATCGATCGGATATCGAGACTGGGAGAATTGCGCGTGATGCTTGCCAGTTGCAGAACGTTTGAGATAAGCCGAGTCAACCGCTCACTTTCATCGTGAATATACTCGTAGTACTGCTGGCGCTTGTCCGGTTCCGCCCAGCCTTCCTTGAGCATCTCCCCGTACATGCGAATCGATGTCAACGGCGTCTTGAGCTCGTGACTGACGGCCGAGACGAAGTCCTGCTGCTGTCGCGCCAGTTCGATCTGGCTGGAGCCGAGCCGGTAGAGGGCAAGGAACGCGACGCAGAACACCACTGCCAGCACGAGGGTCGACCACCCCACTACGCGAGCTCCGGGTCCCGGCGGCAGTTCCCGGACGCGGAAAATGAGCTCCAGGCTATCGAGCGGTGACGACAATCGAGAACGGTAGAGCAGGGCAGCCGGCGATTCCAGTGCGCTATGCGACAAGTTTGACGACTCTGCTCCGAAGCCGGTATGAATGATGTCGTTCTTCCAGGCGATTATCAAATCGCTCATATCTGCCGTTACTGAATTCCGTATGGGCCCGATGATCGTGTTCTCGAGAAACAAGTTTCTGTCGATCAACGCTCCCTGGATATAGCGTTCGCGATCGCGCCAGACCTTGCGAAACAGGACGAAGTGCCCGCTGTCCAGCAAACTGAATTC
>CAYVLL010000122.1:0-6561 GCA_964452235.1 uncultured Woeseiaceae bacterium | reverse complement strand
TCATCGTGCGAAACCAGATTACGGTCAGCATGATTGCGCCGATAGTGACGTGCATGCCGTGGAAACCGGTCAACATATAGAAGGTTGAGCCGTAGATCCCCGATGTGAGTTTCAGGTTCAAGTCCTGGTAGGCATGCACGTACTCGACCGCCTGCATGTATACGAAGAAGTAACCCAGGAGAAACGTCGCAGCGAGGAACACGTTCAGCATCAGGCGACGATTATGCTGCAACGCATGATGCGCAATGGTAATCGTTACGCTGCTGGTGAGCAGGATGGCGGTATTGATGAGCGGTAAACCGAACGGCCCCATCACCTCGTAATCGCCACCAATGTTCCCCGGGCCGTTGGTCGGCCAGGTGTTCTCGAATCCGCTCCACAGCAACAGGTTGGTGAAGAAATTGTTACTGTCACCGCCCAGCCACGGAATCGACATGTTGCGTGCGTAAAAGAGCGCTCCGAAGAACGCCGCGAAGAACATGACCTCGGAAAAAATAAACCAGAACATGCCCATGCGGAAGGACACGTCTACCTGCGAGTTGTACTTGCCGGCACGACTCTCCGCAATGACGTTACCAAACCAGCCGGCGAGCATGTAGATGATTACTACAGCACCTGCCATCATGACCCAGAATCCCGCCGCCGCGCCGTTCAGCCAGGACGATACCCCCACCATCAGAAACAGGAGCCCGATAGAGCCAACGATCGGCCAGTGGCTGCCGTGCGGGACGTAATAGCGATTTTCGGCGTGGTCCATGATGATGTCCGGATGGCTGCGGCCTAGTTGGCCGTAAGGTCGGTACGCGGCAGTCCTGCGCTATTGTCGGACAGGCGTGCCGTGTCAAATAAAGTGTATGAAAGAGTAATCGTGTCCACATGCTCAGGCAGGCTGGAATCGATAATAAACCGCACCGGCATCTCACGTGATTCCCCTGCTGCGAACTCCTGCGAGGTAAAGCAGAAGCAATCGAGCTTCTTGAAGTGCTTCGCCGCTTCCTGCGGTGCGACGCTGGGAACGGCCTGGCCAATCTTCTGGCGATCGGAAAGATTGGTAGCCACAAACATCGCGTCGTACAACCCGCCCGGATGCACCGACATGCCCGGGACGTCAGAACGAAACTCCCAGGGCGCGTACTCATTTACCGTGGTGACGAACTCGAGTTTGACAGTGCGGTTTGTATCCGCGCTGGCTTCGACAGTTGCGGGCGTTTCGTTGGTGCGGCCGCCGAAACCCGTAACCTCGCAGAATGCGTCATACAGCGGTACGAGCAGAAAGCCGAAGCCGAACATGCCGACGGCGAGCAGCAGCAGTCGTCCGGTCAGGGCGGCTGTGCTTATGCTGTCATTTGGCTTGTCTTTGCTCATTTCATTTCAATCCGGTCAATTCGATTCAGGCCCGAACGACGCCCATCAGTATGAACCCGAGGTAGAACGCCAATGCGATGGCGACCAGTACCAGCGTGGTGTTGCGAATTCTCCGGCGGTCGTTGACCTCGTTGCGCATCAGGAGAACGTCTCTGCCTTCGGCACCTTCGGAGGCTGGTCAAAGGTGTGATACGGCGCCGGCGACGGCACTGTCCATTCGAGTCCCTTGGGATTGTCCCACACAGCGCTGGTCGCGCGAGCACCCTTGCGGCGAATGCACTTGATGACGACGTAAAGGAAAATCAACTGCGAAACGCCGAAGCCGAATGCGCCGATGCTCGCGATCATGTTGAAGTCTGCGAACTGCGTGGAGTAGTCCGGTATGCGTCGAGGCATGCCGGCAAGACCGAGGAAGTGCATCGGGAAAAACAGCACGTTGACGAAGATCGTGGTCAGCCAGAAGTGGATCTGGCCGAGCTTTTCGTCGTACATGTGCCCGGTCCATTTCGGCAGCCAGTAGTAGACGCCGGCCATGATGCCGAATATGGCGCCTGGTACCAGCACGTAATGGAAGTGGGCCACAACGAAGTACGAGTCGTGGTACTGGATATCCGCCGGCACGATTGCCAGCATCAGTCCGGAGAAGCCACCTATCGTGAACAGGAACAGGAACGCCAGTGAAAACAGCATGGGGGTTTCGAAGGTCATGGCGCCCCTCCACATCGTCGCTGTCCAGTTGAATACCTTCACTCCGGTTGGTACGGCGATCAGCATCGTGGCAAACATGAAGAACAACTGGCCGGTCAGGGGCATGCCGACCGTAAACATATGGTGCGCCCAGACGATGAACGAGAGGAAGGCGATACTGGAGGCCGCGTAAACCATCGAGTCATGACCGAAAAGTGGCTTGCGAGCGAAGGTCGGAATGATCTCGGAGACGATGCCAAACGCCGGCAGGATCATGATGTAGACCTCCGGGTGGCCGAAAAACCAGAAGATGTGCTGGAACATCACCGGGTCGCCGCCGCCGGCTGCGAGGAAAAAGCTCGTGCCGAAGAACTGGTCGGTCAGCAGCATCGTGACCGCGCCGGCAAGTACCGGCATGACCGCGATGAGCAGGTAGGCGGTGATCAACCAGGTCCATACGAACATCGGCATCTTGAGCAGCGACATATCCGGCGCGCGCATGTTGATGATCGTAACAATGATGTTAATGGCGCCCATGATCGACGACAGGCCCATCAGGTGAATCGAGAAAATCAGGTATGGAAACGCGTCGCCGGTCTGCAGGACCAGCGGCGGGTACATGGTCCAGCCGCTGGCGGGCGCACCACCCGGCAGGAACAGCGTGGCCAGCAACATGCTGAAGGCGACGGGCAGTATCCAGAACGACCAGTTATTCATGCGCGGCAGGGCCATGTCCGGCGCACCGATCATCATCGGAATCATCCAGTTGGCGAGCCCCACGAACGCCGGCATCACTGCGCCGAAAATCATGATCAGCGCGTGCATCGTCGTCATCTGGTTGAAGAAGCCGGGATTGACGAACTGCAAGCCCGGTACCATCAATTCGGAACGGATGACCAGCGCCATCGCGCCGCCGACGAAAAACATGACCAGGCTGAACAACAGGTACATCGAACCGATGTCCTTGTGATTGGTCGTGAACAGCCAGCGCTGGAATCCCTTTGCGGGACCGTGGTGTTCGTGTTCGTGCGCGTCTGCGACAGCGGATGTCATGCGTTAGTCTCCGGCGGCGGCAAGACTGCCAGCCGCGTCCTTTTCTGAATCGATCCAGGTTGCAAAGGCATCGGGCTCGACAACCTCGACGACGATCGGCATATAGCCATGGTCCATGCCGCACAGCTCTGCGCACTGGCCGCGATAGCTGCCCGATTCCTCGGCGCGGAACCAGGTCTCGTTCATGAAGCCGGGAATCGCATCCTTCTTGATGGCCAGGTCGGGTACCCACCAGGAATGTATGACGTCATTCGATGTCAGGAGTATCCGCACCTTGGCGCCGCGCGGTACCACCATCGGCCGGTCAACGTCACGCAGGTAATTGTCGACAGTTCTCGGGTCGATGCCTGAATTCCTGCGCCGAGCCTCGTTACTGCTGCGCGAAAGATTACTGAAGAAGGCGACGTCCTCACCCTGGTACGCGTAGTGCCATTTCCACTGGTAGCCGGTAACGACAACCGTCAGGTCAGGATTTCTACTGTCTTCGATCTTGATCAGCGTCTCCGCTGCCGGCACCGCCATCAGCAACAGGATGATTATGGGAATGACGGTCCAGGTTACTTCGGCTGTCATGCTGTGCGAAAACTGCGCGGCGGTTACACCGCGGGATTTGCGATGCTTGACCAGCGAGTAAATCATGGCGCCGAACACCACGATTGCGATGGCAACGCACCACCAGAAAACCTGCATGTGCAGGTAGTAGGTTTCGACGCTGAGTTCCGTTACGCCTTTCGGCATATTCAGCGCCCAGTCCGCAGAGGCCGCACTCGCGCTGAACATGCCGGCTGCGTATACAGACAGTCTTCGAATCATCAATATTTCACCCAGCGGTGTGCCAGCACCCGCAGTTACTCTCGTTCAGCCCAACTTCTTCAGGAGTTCCTACCAGGAAAACATACCATTGACGTGACCGGTTTAGTGACTCCGGCCGCCGGCCGGAACCGACGCCTTCCTCGGAGTCATCCTCGGGGTCTCAAATCGGGGCGCTGGTAACCGCCGCAAGCTGCGCCCGTCGTCTGACATAGCGAGTAATTTCGCCCCCGCAAAAGCACCTCGCTTAGATCGATCAGGGAACGATCAGGGATCGATCGGGCACGCCGGTCAAAAGCCAGCGAAGTGTACTGAAAGGCCCCTTCGCTTGCAAACGATTTGCGACGATTTCACACTGTAAACCTGTTTTATAACAATAGCTTAGTCTTGAAGTGAAGCGCGTTAGAATGAGTCTAACCCGGTCTCCTGCCAATGCTCTCCGGCGCAAGCCGGAATTCACCTGCTTGTCCGCGCGCCCCGCCGCCCCAGGCATGCCCGAACACCAGTTCCAGCGATACGGCAAGGGTGCCATTGTCGAAACGCGTTTCCAGCGACTCGCGCAAGGCTGCGAAACGCGCCTTGCCAGTCAGTCCGCGCGCACGCCCCTGCAGGCAGTTGCGCGCACCTGCGTCGGTCAGGTCCGAGAACAGCGACTTCACACTGCCGTAGGTGACCGTCAGGTGCTCGACATCCACGACAGGTTCGCGCAATCCGGCTTGCATGAGTGCATCGCCCACGTTGTGCATGTCCGTGAAGGAGTTGACGTGCTCCACGTCGTCGATCGCCCGCCAGGCGTCGCGCAGTTCGGCAAGGCTGTCGGGTCCCAACGACGAGAACATGAAAAGCCCGTCCTTGCGCAGCACGCGCGCGACTTCCGCAAGAAAACTGCCGAGGTCGTCGATCCATGGCAGCAACAGGTTGGCAAACACAAGATCAATGCTGCCGCTGCGAATCGGCAGCGACATTGCATCTGCCTGCAGTTCTGAAATCCTGGAAAACCGTGAGCGTGCGCGTCTTGCGGCCCGCAACATTGCGAGCGACAGGTCAAGACTGACGACATGGCTGCCGCGAAAGCGCCGCCGCAGCACGCGGCTCGCGTGGCCACAGGCGGCCCCGGCATCGAGTACGCGTTTCACTTCGAGTTGCATCGGCAACATGCGCTCGAGCAAGCCATCCGCGGCCTGTCGATGAACGAAATCGGCGTCGGCGAACTTGCGCGCCGCCCGATCAAAGCGCCGGCGAACATGGCTGCGGCTGAGCTGTCCCGGTTTGACCGACGTTGTCATCATCGTTTTGCGCCGCTGCTTATTCGCAGTGTATTGCCCGGTTTCGTAGTTCGTCGCACGGCCGCCGTTGCCACAGACTCGGACACATGACTGGAAAAGCCCCAATTAAAAGACTCATTCCCGCGCTGGCGGCGCGCTGGAGACCCGCAGGCGCCGCATTCATACAACGCGGCCGCAAACTCATGCAAAACGCCGGCCGCATTGCTTTCCCCGGCTGTTGCGTCCTGTGCGGAGACGCAGCAGCCGGGCGCCACTTCTGTAGTGCATGCCTCCGCGATCTGCCGCGCATTCCGTTCGCCTGCGAGCGCTGCGGCCAGCCTGTGACCGTTCCGGTACCGCCGGCGACCGGCTGCGCTGATTGCATTGCTCACCCGCCACCGTTTCGCGTGGTGCGCGCCGCCTTGCTGTACGACTTTCCGGTCGACTCCGCGCTCAAAGCCCTCAAGTTCAATGGACGCCTTTACTACGCGCCCGCGTTCGCGTCTCTCATGATGGTCGAGCTCGACAGGCATTTCCAGCATGCTGATGCGCTCGTTCCGGTGCCACTGCATCGCTGGCGGCATGCGACTCGCGGATTCAACCAGGCGCTGGAGCTCTGCCGGCCGCTGGCACGAAAAAGCCGCCTGCCCGTCGTGCGCTCGACGCGGCGTGTGCGCAGTACGCAGCCGCAAACGGGCCTCGATGCCGCGGCGCGCCGGAAGAATCTGCGCGAGGCCTTTGCGCTGGATGGAAAACTGCGATGCCGTCACCCGCTTATTGTCGACGATGTGATGACGACGGGTGAGACCTGCCGTCAGCTGGCTTACGTCCTGCTGAAGGGCGGTGCTCAGGACGTGAGTGTGCTGACGGCGGCCGCAGCAGGTCGGAACGTGTAGTCGAGTGCGATGCCGAGAAATATGGCCATACCGATGTAGTGGTTGTGCAGAAACGCCTTGAAGCAGCCGTCGGGCTGCCGGTCCCGTGCCAGCCACTGGTGCCAGCCCATCAGCATGGCAGCCAGCGCGACCGACGAGAAGTACCATGCCCCAAGCTCCGCCATGCTCCCTATCAACAGCAGTGCGAGCAGCATCAGGAGTTGCAGTCCGCCGATAACGAAAAGATCGGCATCGCCGAACAGGATAGCGGTCGACTTCACACCGACGCGCAGGTCGTCCTTGCGATCGACCATTGCATAGAAAGTGTCGTAAATGACGGCCCAGATCAAAGCGGTACCGAAAACCAGCCACGCGAGTTGTTCTGTTTGGCCGGTCTGTGCGGCAAAGGCCATCGGCACCGCCCAGCCGAACGCGGCACCGAGCACGAATTGCGGAATCGAAATGAAGCGCTTGATGAACGGGTAGATGATGGTCAGGCCGGCGGC
>CAYVLL010000121.1:0-6729 GCA_964452235.1 uncultured Woeseiaceae bacterium | reverse complement strand
GGGCCGCGGGGGATGACGACCTGCATGGGGTTGCCGTCGCGCAGTATCTCGACAATCACTTGCTGGCCTGGCTGACCTTCCATCGTTTGTCGGGTCAGGTCGGACATGCCGTAAACCCGCTCGCCACCATAGCGCACTATGCGATCCCCGTGTTGCAGCCCGGCGCGCTGTGCCGGCGAAGAAGCGATCACGCTGCCGACAGTCACCGTCGTGGATTGACCGGTCGCAGTGCGGTAGCGCTCGTAATCGGCTTCCCCGAGTTCGGCGCGCAGTGATTCGTCGATGGCACCGCGGCTACGATAGAACGTCGACATATCGCCGTCCTGCCCCGCGTCGTAACGTGCCTGAAGCGCAGCCATTTGCAGTTCTGCTTCGCGCAGCGCGATTGCTTCAGCCTGGCTCTGCGAGAAGCCGGCAAACACGAGCTGCGTGGCGCGATCCTGCGCGCGGCTGCGCGATGGCCGGGTCCAACGCTCAGTCACTTCTTCCGGCTCGGGCCGGATCGCCTCTTCGCCGGCGCTGCTTATGGAGGACGCAGTGATGCCCTCCAGCTCGGCGGTCAGGTAAAAAAGTTCATCCTGCAGCAACTGGCGGGCGAAACGCTCGCTGTTCAATGCCTGTTCCAGGGCCAGGACGCGGTCCTCAAGCGGCGCGGACTGATCGAATCCCGAGTCCTGAGTTACGACGTCGGCCGGGCGCTGGTCGATCCAGCTGGCAGCAGCAAAGCCGACCGTCAGGCTGATGGCGACGAAAAGTACTGCCTTCCACGACATCGAGCGACCCTTAATGTTGTCTTGCCTCCTGATTCGATCCCGGGAAGAGCTGTCGGTTCCGGAGTTGCCGGGTTTCCCGCATCCGGCTTCGTGCACGCCGGACTGCAATTTTGCATTCGAGCCGGAAGCGCCGCCCTGCTTCACGGTTTTTTTTGGTCTGACCGACCGGCCTTAGGGTAATCTCTGCCTCCATGTCCGCACCGGCCACAGCAGATTCTGCCCTTCCGCTGGTCATTGCCGTGACCGGCCACCGCGACCTGGTCGCGGCCGAAGTGCCCGCGATCCGGCAGAAGGTCGACGCGCTCCTGCACGATCTCGCCCGGCGTTACCCCGACCGCCGCCTCTCGGTGATGTCATCACTTGCAGAGGGCGCTGATCAACTGGTTGCTGAAGTTGCGCTCGAACGCGGTGTCCGACTGGTAGTGCCGTTACCGATGCGCAAGGACCTGTACCTGCAGGACTTTGAAACGACCGAGGCCCGCGCACGATTCGAATCACTCTGTGATCGAGCCAGCGAGATTTACGAACTGCCGCTTGCAAAAGGCAACACGATTGAGTCGGTATCAGTGCCCGGCAACGCGCGAAATCGGGAATATGCTCAAGTCGGCGTGTTCATGTGCGCACACTGCCATATTCTGCTCGCGTTGTGGGACGGCAAGGTGGGCACAAAACTTGGCGGTACCGGGCAAGTGGTCAAGTTTCATCATGACGACATCATGCCCGGATATACGGCAAAAACGGTTGCGACCCAGCAAATGCTGGTCGATGATGAAAGCGACCTCGTTTACCACATCGTCTGTTCACGTGATCGACCCGATGGTGCGCCGCATCCTCATCTCAAGCCATTGCAGTGCTTCTGGTTTACGAAAGACCGGGAACAGCCGCGAAGTCCAGACATTCCCCAGCAGCATCTGACGATTTTCGAGCGCAGCAGCGAGTTCAGCCGCGATGCGATGAAATTCGCCGCGAAAATTCAGGCAGAAAGTTATTCGCTCCTTGATGACAAGAGTCGCGGGTTTCTTCCAGAGGGCATCGCAGACATCAACCAGATATTTCGCATGGCCGACTGGCTCGCCATTCACTACCAGAAGAAGACCCTGAACACGCTGCGCATCACCCATGTATTGGCGTTTCTCATGGGCCTGATGTTCATTCTCTACTCAGACTACGAAATCCGGCCGTATTTCATGTACTTGTTCCTGCTTTTCTTCCTGATCGCGGCCGGTACCCAGTACTTCGCCGGACGCCTTGCCTGGAATCGCAAATACCTGGACTATCGGGCACTCGCGGAGGGGCTACGAGTGCAGTTTTACTGGGCCGCTGCCGGTGTTACCAGCGAGAACGAGTCGAAATTCACGCACGACAACTTCCTGCAGACACAGGATCCCGAACTCGGCTGGATTCGCAACGTCATGCGCGTCGCCGGCACCAAATGCGATGCCTTGCCACAAACGCACGCGGAGGGCCTGCAGTTCGTGCTGCGGGAGTGGATCGGCGATGACAGCAGCGGTCAGTTGGGCTATTACCGAAAAAAGGTTCGCGAACGGGTCAGGAAGAACCGGAATACGGAATGGCTCGGACGTATCAGCCTGCTGACGAGCGTGTTCGTCGTCATGCTCTTCATCGTGATACCTGCGAAGATACCGGAAGATCTGTTCGATCCGCTCGTTGTCCTGATGGGAGCAATGCTGCTCCTTTACGGCGTGCGCCAGGGTTATGCGCATAGTACGGCCGAAAAGGAACTGATCAAGCAGTACGAGTTCATGCTGCGCATCTTTCACAATGCACACCGCCGCCTCGAGAATGCCGCGGATGTCGCGGAGCAGCGGCAGGTCCTGCTGGCTCTTGGCGGATCGTGCCTCGACGAACACGCGGAGTGGATCCTGATGCATCGTGATCGCTCGCCGGACCAGTCGGAAATCTGGCGCATGAGTAACTAAGCGCTTGTTTGGTGGCGAGAGAGACGGCGCGATTCGGCCTCGGCCCGGGGTAAAGAATCCCGGGCCATTGCAGAACTGCCGGGCGAGGCACTGTCTAAGCCAACCAATCGACACCGTGGCCGCTTTGTGCGGATTACAACAATTTGAATTTCTGGAGATTACATGTCCCGCTTTGCCCTTCTGAGCGTCGCGCTGCTTTGCATTGGTAACGTATCGGCGCAGGACACCGCTGCGACTGTTGACCCTGGGTACACCTGGGACCTGACAGGGTTGTACCCGTCGGTCGAGCACTGGAACGACGCGCGCGAGCAAGTACTGCTGGACTTGCAGAAGATTGAAGACCGGCGCGGCACGCTTGGCGTCAGTGCGGAGTCCCTGTACCAGGCACTCGACCTCGTGTCCGCCACCACGCGCGACGCCTATCGGGTCTATGCCTATTCCAGCCTGGCCTCCGACGAGGATCTGCGCGTCACTGAAACGCAGGAGCGCAACCAGCTCGGTGACATCATGTTTGCGCGCTTCACGGAAGCGACTGCATGGATGCAACCGGAAATCCTGGCAATCGGGCGCGAGGTCGTCGAAGCCTATATCGACGAGGAACCGAAACTGGAGCGGTTTGCGTTCCAGCTCGACGATGCGCTGCGCAACGCGCCGCATACGCTCGGCGAAGAAGCGGAACAGACACTCGCGTTCTTCACACAAACGTTCGGCGCACCGAATACCATCTACAGCATCGTTGCGAATTCGGATATACCGTGGCCTGAAGTCACGTTGTCGGACGGCGAAGCACGGCGCATCGACTCCCAGGGCTATAGTCGCTGGCGTGCCAGTGACAATCGCGACGACCGCAAGGCCGTGTTCGACGCTTTCTGGAGTCGCTGGCTGGAGTACCGCAACAGCGTCGGTGCTGTGCTCAATTCGCATATCCAGACGCAAGTTTCACTCGCGAAAGCCCGCAACTACGACAGCGTCCTGGACCGCGAACTGTTCCAGGACAACCTGCCGCCGGAAATTTACCGGACACTGGTCGAGGAAGTGAACAAGGCTCTGCCCACGCTGCACCGTTATTTCAAACTGCGCGGCCGCATGCTCGGTGTCGAACAGATGCACTATTACGACATTTACCCGCCGC
This sequence comes from uncultured Woeseiaceae bacterium, assembly GCA_964452235.1. Taxonomy (GTDB): domain Bacteria; phylum Pseudomonadota; class Gammaproteobacteria; order Steroidobacterales; family Woeseiaceae; genus IDS-8. Next base: position 2,884 of record CAYVLL010000121.1, on the reverse strand, counting down.
TCGTGTCGCTGGACAAAGAGTTCGATATCGAAACTTCCAAGCGCATCACGCTTGAAGCAATGTCGATTCTTGGCAAAGACTGGGTCAGCATGCAACGGGACGCCTTCGACCAGCGATGGATGCATGTCTATCCGCAGCAAGGCAAGCGCTCAGGTGCCTACATGAATCCCATCGCTTATGACGTTCATCCCTACGTTCTCTTGAATCACAACGATGATTACGAATCGCTGTCGACGTTTGCTCATGAATGGGGACATGCGATGCATACCCTCTATTCACAGCAAGAACAGCCGTTCGAAACAGCGCTGTATTCTACATTTATCGCGGAGATACCGTCGACTTCACTGGAGCTAATCCTGCAGGATTACATGCACTCCAATGCGCAAACGGTGGACGAGAAGCTTTTCTATCTCGGCTTTGGCCTGGAAAACATGCGCGGCACATTTTTTCGCCAGACCATGTTTGCAGAGTTCGAGCTGGCCTTGTACGAAGCCGCGGAGCGCGGCGAAGCGCTATCCGGCGAAAAAATTTCGCAGATGTACGGTGAAATCGTCAGGCGATACCATGGCCATGACGAAGGCGTTGTGCTGATTGATGATTTGTATGCCAACGAATGGATGTTCGTACCGCACTTCTACTACAACATGTATGTTTATCAATACGCTACATCGCAAACCGCGGGTACGGCGCTTTATGAGAAGATCAAGAATGAAGGTACGGCCGGGGTCGAGAACTACAAGAACCTGCTGCGCGCCGGCGGTTCCGATTATCCCTACAAGTTGTTGACGGCGGCGGGTGTCGATCTCGCAACACCGGAACCTTACCAGGCAGCCGTACGCAAGATGAATGCCATCATGGACGAGATGGAGCGGCTGCTCGCAGAACGGGATCGAAAGAATTAGCGCGTGGAATTTCGCCCGTGATACGGGCTCCTACAGGCGACGAACGAAGCAGCGCGGTGAAATAGACCCGTGTAGGAGCCCGTATAACGGGCGATGGTTATTTACCGCGCGACCTGCGCCCTGGTTATCTCGACCGGGCAACCACTCGCGACCGTATACGGCCCGAGGCCGGTACGAATACTCACGACTTGCCCTGCCGCCAGATTGCCGTTGACGCGCCGCTCGACCCGCCTCGGTACACCGCCTTCCGAATATTGGATGGCAAACGCGATGTTGCTGATCGGCAGCGACGTCTCGTTGCGGATAGAAACGACAAGTTTGCCCTCCGCATCGGCATCGCAACGCTTCTGGACGTAAGTGCCCGGGTTCTCTGCGATATCGAGTCGCACGATGGATGCATAGGCTGCCTCGGCCATCTCACCCTGGCCACCGGCCACAGCACGGTAATGCTGGATCGCGGCGGCGCGATTGCCCCGCTTTGACGCAATTTCGCCGAGGGCGAAATGTGCAGGAGCGGTGGGCAGGTACTCGAGGCTCTTCGAAAGATCAGCTGCAGCGCGGTCTTCATTGCCGAGTTTCTGGTTGGCCAGCCCGCGCTGCAGGTAGTAATAGAAAAAGTTATCGCGATAGCCGATGGCTCTGTCGAAATGCTCGATCGCCGGGCGAAAACTGTTTTCGAGCAGCAAGGCGTCGCCCCGCAACGCATGGAAATGGGCTTCACGCGGCAACAACGCAATTGCCTGGTCGGCTTTCTGCCGCGCGAGCGTGGTATTCCGGTCGGCCAGCGCCTTGCGCCCTTCGTCGTAAGCCGCGTAAGCCGGCAACACTTCTTCCGTGGTACGCAAGGCTGCCTTGTATTGGTCAACACCCATCAGCCCGCCGGCCGGCAACGCGGCCGCGGTCCGCATGTTTGCCTGGACGCGCTCATCCGACGGCGGATGGCTGGCAAAAAGCCCCGACAGCCAGTCCTGGTTCCGGCCTTCACTCAGGCGCACAAAGGTTTCCTGCAACGAAACCGCGCCTTGCGGGTCGTAGCCCGCCCTGGCCATGTACTGCATGCCGTAATAATCCGCTTCCAGTTCCGCGCCGCGGCTGTACCGCTGGTTGAGCAACTGGCTTGCAACGCTGGCGCCGCCGACAGCAAGGTTGCCGTAATCGCTGTCACTGGTGGCCACGGCGGTGGCGAGGATCAGCCCCTGCAAGAGCATGCCGCGCTCCATTTGTTGTGCCGAGTGCCGCGCCGCAGCATGGACAATTTCGTGGCCGAGGACGGCCGCCAGTTCTGCCTCGGACCCCAGCTCGGTCAGCAATCCACGATTGATCGCAATCTTGCCGCCGGGCAATGCCCAGGCGTTGGGCACAGAGTTGTTGAGTACGACAAATTCGTACGGAAGATCGCGGTCGCTGACGGCGGCCAGGCGATTGCCGATTCCCTGCACATAGCGCGTCAGGTCCGCATCAATATCGTATTCGCCACCCTGGGATTGTTTCATGGGCGCGTAATTCTGTTCGCCCATCTGGATTTCGGATGCCTCTCCGACCAGTGTAATTTCTGACTTTCCTGTAACGGGATTGACCGAGCAAGCCGACAGCCAGAGCGGGAGGAGTATGGCAAGCAACAGTCGTTTGATCATGGGAATACCTGGAACGGGATCAAAGTGCGGCGAAGGGCATGCTCAGCACCGCCAGAAGCGGATTGTGATCGGACGTATCCACCGTGGCAGTCTCGGCATTGACCAGCTTTAATTGCCGTACGTATATGTGGTCCAGGGCAATGCCGAAAAAGCGCACGCGTGCATCTTCATCGAATATCACCGGCTGCAAGTCGAGCAATGCGGCGAGTTCATCGACCACCTGCATACGTCGCTTGTGCCAGGTATTGAAATCCCCGGCAATAATGATAGGGCCTTCGTGATCCTGCAGAATTTCGGCAATACGCTCGAACTGGAGCCTGTAGTCGTGCAGGCCGAAACTGACGAGAA
>CAYVLL010000120.1:0-6730 GCA_964452235.1 uncultured Woeseiaceae bacterium | reverse complement strand
AAGGTCGCGATGGCGTCGTCTTTGCGACCCGCTTTGAGATGGTCCGCGCCTTCTGCAACCGCGCCTTTCGCAGGATCGAGTTCGAGATATTCCTGGAAAGCCTGGTCTGCATCATGGCCGCGTCCGAGTGCAGCCAGCGCCTGGCCCAGTTTCTTGCGTACAAGTGGCAGCCGCGGCTCGATGCGTATCGCCTTCTCGAATGACAGGACAGCATCTTCATAGCGTCCCTGCATCGCCAATACGCTGCCGAGATCTTCATGCAGTCCTGGAATTTCGCGCGCCAGGGACAACGTGAAACGAATCTGTGTCTCGGCCTCAGCGAGCCGATTCTGTTTCATCAGCGCATGCCCCAGGAGGCGCAAATGTTCGATTGAGCCGGGGTTCAGTACCAGGAAGTCGCGACAGATTTCTTCGGCGCGCAGCGGCCGGTTCGCGCGCATCGCATCCACCGCAGCACGAACGGTAGCTTCCCTGCTTGCCGCTCCGCCCGGCATTACCGTGCCCTAGTGTGCTTTGGTATAGCGATCGAACCAGGCAACAATTCTTTCGAGGACATCTTTCTCAAAGCGCGAGTCCCAATTACCGTGATGTGAATCAGGGTACACGACCAGCTCTGTATCGACGCCTTTCTGTTTGAGCGACTGGAAGAATAACTCGGCGTTCAGTATCGGTACGTTCCAGTCCTCGCGACCGCCGTAGAACAGCGTCGGCGTGGTCACGTTACCGGCCTGCAGCAGCGGCGAGAGGCGGTCGTATTTTTCCCTGTTTTCCCATGGTACGCCCAATTCCCAGTTGTACCAGCGTTGGTAAATATCATGCCCGTAGTTGGCAACAATGTAACTGTGGCCCGCACCGGATGCCGCTGCCTTGAATCGATCGGTGCGTGTGATCACGACGTTGGTCATGTAGCCGCCGTACGAGTAGCCGGTAACCGCCATGGCGTCCGGGTCCGTGTAGCCCAATTCGATCGTGCGATCGACCGCACGCACGATGTCGGGATAGTCGGTGATGCCCCAGGTTTCGTAAATCGCCTCGATGAACGCCTGTCCACGCCCGGTCGAGCCGCGCGGATTCGGTTGCACAACGACATAGCCCTTGCTGGCCAGGTACTGTGTGTCGAAATTGTACCCCCAGGAGAACTGGGCGACCGGGCCGCCGTGAATATCGAGGATGGTCGGGTAACGCTGTCCCTCGCGGAATCCGGGTGGCTTGGTGACAAGGGCCTCGATCAACGTTCCGTCGTCGCTCTCGTAGGTGATTTTTTCCCTGGTACCCAGATCGACGGAAGCGAAAAAGTCATCGTTGACATGTGTAAGTTGCGTCAGCCTGTCGTTTTGCAGCCGATACAGTTCCGGAGCATCGTTCTCACGGTTCAGGCGGACCACAACACCGCCGCGGCTGTCGACTTCAAAGCCCGTCACGACGAGATCACCTTCGAGCAGGCGTTCCAGCCTGCCGTCGCTCAGGCGCACGCGGCCCAGGTGGCGGCCGCCGTGATTGTCATACAGGAAATAGATCCAGCGGCCATCCGCGGAAAACTTCGGCGAACTGACCCAGCGATCGAGTTCTTCCGTGAGGTATCTCGGCTCGCCGCCTTGCGCCGGCACAACCGCCAGCCGGCTGATACCGTAAACCCCGTCTTTTGCACTGAGATAGGCGACGAAGCGTCCGTCCGGACTCCAGATGGGTGAATCCTTGACGTCATCTCCCGTGGTTAGCCGGCGAAACCCGCCCGCCGATTCATCCGTTGCCGGCGACTCTGCAGCCGCGGCAACCACCCACAGTTCATTGCCATACCTGGCATCGGGGTCCTCGTCCCGATTGCTGACGAATGCGATCTCGGTACCATCGGGCGACCACGCCGCGTCCTGCTCGCTGTAATGACCTGCTGTGAGCTGTCGCATTTCTGCCGTGGCAATGTCGTAGGTATACAGGTGCTGCGGGTTCATCCCGGTCAGGTAGCCATCACCGGCATCTTCCTTGAATTGTCGGCGTGTGATGACCCACGGCTCTTTCTCCTCAGATGCTTCTTCGGCACCGGGCTTGTCTTCCTGGATCAGCAACAGCCGGCTTTCGTCACGGGACAGGTCGAGCGACGACACGCCGCCTTCAATATCGGTCAGCCGGATCGCCTCACCGAAGGTATCGAGCGGCAATTGCCACACCTGATCCGAACCGGAGCGGTCGGACAGGAAAAAAAGTGACTTGCCGTCCTTCGCCCAGTAGGGCGACGACGCGCTCGATGAATCGGACGTAACCGCACGCGATTCGCCTCCCGCAACAGGCACAACGTAAAGCTGATCGTCCAAAGTGAAGGCCACAGTTCGGCCATCGACTGAAATGGCCGGCCTGCCGACATCCTTGACACGATCGTAATCGTCGATCGTCAACGGACGGGGCAAAGCGTCTGTTGCCGTAAGCGATGCGAGAAGAACGACCACCGAGACGAATACTGCACGTGGGTTCATTGATCCTGGTTCCTTTTTGCCATGAGCCACTTACGCTGCGGTGGCAGCGGAAACCGTATCGCTGATCGGCCTGCCGAGACAGGTCGATTGCATATTATGAATTCCCCTGATGCAGCAGCATGAGGCATGCTCCAATAGGGATCTGAACGAAACGCGCAACCAGGAAACGAGCTTACGATGCAGAAAACGCGCTTCCGACTTGCTTCGGAGGGGGTAACTTTGTGTGCGGCACTCGCCGTCCTTGCCGCTTGCTCCGGTGACACGCTACCGAAGGGCGGTGCGACCAGTGAGACGTCACTGATCCACAACGTGCGAATTATCGATGGTACCGGAGCGGCATCTTATACCGGCGCCGTACGCGTTGCGGGCAACCTGATCGAAGATGTAGGTGACCTTGAGCCGATGCCCGGCGAGCCTGTGCTTGACGGACGCGGCCTAACGCTTGCGCCGGGTTTCATCGATACGCACAGTCACGGCGACCGGGACCTGCTCCTGCAGCCGGATGCTCTACCGGCAACAAGCCAGGGAATTACTACAATTATTGTCGGACAGGATGGTGGCTCTCCCCTGCCCCTTGCCTATTATTTCACCGAAGTTGAATCCACGGGCTCGGCCGTCAACATTGCCTCTTACGCCGGCCACAACACCATTCGTTCCCGGGTGATGGGCGACGATTTCCGTCGGCAGGCCACGGCTGCCGAAATCGAAACGATGTCGGACCTGCTCGCGGGCGAACTCGCGAGTGGCGCACTGGGTCTGTCGAGCGGACTCGAATACGAACCAGGCATTCATTCCGGCCCGGCCGAGGTGCTGGCACTCGCTCAGGTTGCAGCGAGCGCAGGAGGGCGCTACATCAGTCACGTGCGCAGCGAAGATCGCTGGTTCGAGGAGGCGCTCGACGAGATCATCGAAATCGGTCGCGTGACCGGCATGCCGGTACAGGTATCGCACATCAAGCTGGCGATGAAGCGCTTATGGGGCGAAGCGCCGCGCATCCTCGCGAAGCTCGATGCGGCGCGCGCAGCGGGTGTGCAGATCACGGCAGACATCTATCCGTACGAGTACTGGCAATCGAACCTGATGGTGCTGCTGCCGGAGCGCGATTACACCGATCGCGCCGCTATAGAGGAAGCGCTGGACCAGATCGCTCCGCCGGACGGATTGTGGATAACAGGCTATGACCCGGATCCCTCCCTGATCGGCATGACGCTGGCGGAGATTGCCGAGGCACGTGGCGTGGACCCCGCCACCGCGTTTCGCCAACTGGCCGAGTCGGTCGACAGCAATGACGAGGCGGCGGGCAACGATACGGTGTCGATCATCGGCACCAGCATGATCGAGGACGATATTCAAGTGCTGATGAGCTGGCCGCACACCAACATCTGCACCGACGGCGCATTCGATGATCTGCATCCGCGTGCACACGGTTCTTTCCCGCGCGTTCTCGGACGCTACGTGCGCGAACAGCAACTCATGACCCTCGAAGAGGCCGTGCACAAAATGACGGGGCTTACGGCGCAGCATATGGGGTTCGACGATCGCGGCGTGATTCGTCCCGGCGCAATCGCCGATCTCGTGCTGTTCGATCCGCAGACTGTGGTCGATCGCGCGACACCGGACACACCCGGGTTGTTGTCGGAAGGCATCGAGGGTGTCTGGGTCGGCGGACAGCAGGTATTTGCGCATGGCGCGGCAAGCGATGCACGCCCCGGACAGGTCATTCGGCGCGCTGCTCCGTGATTGTAATAAACACGCCGTACCTCATCTTTTTGGGTGCGGTCGAGAACCCGCTGGACGCCAAAACCGGCCGCGGGCTCGTCGACTGGCAACGTGAGCGCTGCGTCGGCCAGTACGTTCTTCCCGGATGCCGGGTCGATCTCGGATTGCCCGCGCTGACGCCAACCGAAGCCCACGCAGCCGGTGCCCGAAGTCTCGTGATCGGCGTTGCCTCCTTCGGTGGTCGCATCGAACCGGCCTGGCTGGATGCGCTTCTTGCTGCGCTTGACGCCGGCCTCGACATTGTCAGCGGCATGCACACCCGACTTGAATCCAACGATGCACTGCGACACAAAGCCGCGCAGACCGGACGCCGGCTGATCAACGTGCGCGAACCGCCGCCGGTCCTGCCGGTAGGCACTGGACGGCGACGCAGCGGGCAGCGTGTCCTGATGGTGGGCACCGATTGCTGCGTGGGCAAGAAGTATACGGCGTTGTCCCTGCATCGCGAGCTTGTCGCGCGCGGGCAGGCTGCGACCTTTCGCGCTACCGGGCAAACAGGCATCCTGATCGCCGGCAGTGGCATACCCATCGATGCTGTCGTTGCCGACTTTCTCTCCGGCGCCGCGGAGTCGCTGTCACCGGACAATGAGCCCGGTCACTGGGACGTCATCGAAGGTCAGGGCTCTCTTTTTCATCCGGCGTATGCGGCGGTCACGCTCGGTCTTCTGCATGGCTCGCAACCGGACGCTCTGGTGCTGTGCCACGATGCGGCAAGGGCCTCTATCGATGGATATCCGGATTACCCGATTCCCGCGTTGGATGCAGCCATCGCGCACTATCTCGATGCTGCGAGGCTGACGAACCCTGGGGTCCGATTCATCGGCGTCAGCCTGAATACCGCCGGCATGACGGATGCAAAGCGGCATCACGTGTTGCAGGAAGTCGCACAGCTGACAGGGTTAGCGGCTGTGGACCCGATTGCGACGGGTGTTGCTCCGCTGGCAAATGCCCTGCCGGAGGGCCACAACGCGTGAAGCTCGAGATCGAGTTCGACACCTGGCCGCTGCACAAGCCGTTTATCACGGCGGGCAGTTCCTGCAGCGAAATCCGGACCATTACCGTAGCGATCAGCGATGGCCGGCTGCGTGGTCGCGGCGAGGCGCTTGGCGTCGATTATCTCGGCGAAAATGCCGATACGATGGCGGCCGCAATTCTAGGCGTACACAGGGAAATCGAAGCGGGTGTCGATTGCAGCGAATTGCGTGGTTTGCTGCCGCCCGGTGGTGCCCGCAACGCGGTCGACTGCGCTCTGTGGGACCTGATAGCCAAGCGCGCTGGCTGCCGCGTTTGGCAGTTGCTGGGTGTGGACGTGCAGGAGCTGACAACGGTATTTACGCTCAGCCTCGATGGCACCAGGGCGATGGCAAATGATGCCGTTGTGCGTGCCTCATGTCCGGTGCTGAAGGTGAAGCTCGACCAGCACGATACCGCGGACAAGATAGGTGCAATCCGTGCGGCGCGGCCGGACGCCGACATCGTCATCGATGCAAACGGTTCGTGGACGCTGGAGCTGCTCGATGATCTGGCCGATGTACTGCTCGCGAATCGTATCGACATGGTCGAGCAGCCGTTGCCGGCGGGGGACGATGAAGCTCTCGAGGGCCACCTGTTTCCGATCGACCTGTGCGCCGACGAGTCCTGCCATAGCCTGGCCGACATCGAGTTCGCGGCCGAGCGTTACACGATGATCAATATCAAGCTCGACAAATGCGGCGGCCTCACTGAAGCCATGCGCATGGTCGACTGGTGTCGACAGAACGCCATGCACATCATGGTCGGGAACATGCTCGGGTCATCGCTGGCCATGGCGCCTGCGATCATCCCTGGGCAGTTTTGCCGCTATGTGGATCTCGATGGCCCGCTGTTGCAGTCGCGGGATCGCGAGAACCCGATTGCATATCGCAATGCGATGATGAGCATTCCGGACGCCCGCCTCTGGGGCTGACGAATGTCGCCCGTGATACGGGCTCCTGCAGGAGCAGCGTACCGCGTTCGCCCGCAGGGCAGGCTCCTACCCGGCACCCCTAAAAACGAAACGCAAATCCCACAGACGTCTGGACCTGCCAGAATAGTTCGCTGTCGGCGACGATTGCACAAATATTTTCGTCCGGTCCGGTCTGGCAAAAAAGCGCCTTGTCCGAGCCCAGGAAGGTGCCCAGCGCACGTGCTTCCAGCCGGATGTCCAACCGCTCGCTCGCGCTGACATACCAGCCTGCCCCAATGCCGAAGGAAAAGAAATTCTCGCTGTCAAACGTCAGCGGACCGGGATCGAAGCGCGTACCACCCACTCCCGCCGCCAGATACGGACGTGCCCTGCGGCCATCCGCGACGTAGGTGCCGCCAATATGCAAATAGTGAATATCGATATCCACGACCGGTTGCGACGGGGTCACCACCGCGGTATCGGCCTCGCTTTGCTGCCTCGAGAAGAAAATTTCCCACTGGGTATTGGCAGATTCGCGAATATTGAAGATAAGACCGAA